>JAQVXL010000040.1 GCA_028709235.1 Desulfotomaculaceae bacterium | reverse complement strand
ATCGACCTGGTGATGACCAGGGATGCGTTGTTCGCTGACGTCGTGTTACCCGCGGCCACATATTATGAAACAAATTCGTATATGCGCTACCCTGGTTACGCCCGTTTGCGTAGGCGGGTGATCGAACCTGTGGGGCAGGCGCGCAACTGCACCATGATTATGGCCGAACTGGCCAGGCGGCTGGGGTACGGCCGGCTATACCCGCAAAGCGAGGAGGAGCTCATGGAAAAAGCCTTTGCCAGGGCCCCGGAACTATTGGAGCGCCTGAAAAATAGCACGGACGGGGTCAGCATACCGGTTCCGGAGCACACCTATAAGAAATATGAACTTGGTTTGCTGAGGCAGGACCGGCAACCCGGGTTTCCAACCCCCTCCGGCAAGTTTGAGATTGCCTCCAACCTGATGACTAAACACGGATATGATGCCCTGCCCATCTATATTGAACCTGAGGAGGGCCCCTTAAGAGCACCGGAACTCCACCGGGATTTCCCGCTGGTGCTGAATAGCGGGGCGAGAATTCAATCCACCTTCCGCTCCCAGCATTTGAACGTCCCCGGCTTAGTCAGGCTGCAAGATAAGCCCCTGGTCTTGATTAATCCCGGGGATGCGGAAAAACGCGGCATCCGCCACGGAGATAAAGTTATTGTCAGCACCCGCAGAGGACAGGTTGTTTTTTGTGCCGACGTAACAGACAATGTTTTGCCGGGGCAGGTAGAGGTCAATATGGGAGGCGGAAACCCCACGCAAGTTGAGGCCTGGAGGCAGGCAAACGTCAACTACCTGACGGATGCCAGAAACCGGGATTGTATTTCAGGCTTCCCAGTATATAAAGCCCTGCTGTGCCAGGTCGAAAAAGCTTAAAAACTAATGAGGGACAGGCTCGAGATGTTTACTTATCGAAGAATAATTCAATAATTCAAGCCTGACCCCTTGAACCAGTCAGGTAGAGGCCTTGCCATTTTTACCTGGCTGTTTTATTTCAAATACACATAAGAGTTCAATAATTATTCAAGGGGTTATTGTTATATAATAAACTACATTGAAAATGCAAATTATAATTAGGGCTTGCAGTGAATATACGACAAATTCAGGCAAATTATGTTAACGTAATAATATAGAAATAAGGGAGCGATAACTTATGAATAATGGAAAATTGAAAAAAGTACCACCATCCATCGATGAATGGCTCAAAGAAGCAAAAGCTGATCCAACGGCTTTACAGGTGGGAATGTATTTAGTCCATAATGGCGTTGTGCGCCAAACGCCCAAAGTAAGGGTCCGCCAGGGGATTGATGATGGCTCGCTGGTAAAAGGAATGGAATTTGCCTATAACGAGGCAAAAGTTGATAAGGCGATCGCTGAAACCTACAAAATGGACGGTATCTTTTATGTTAAAGTTTGGCTTAATGAGGGCCTTCTGGAGCTTGGTGATGACATAATGTATGTACTGATCGGCGGCGATATCAGGCCACACGTTATCGATGCCCTGCAATTCCTGGTTGGCAAGATCAAAACTGAATGTGTTACGGAGATAGAACAAAAATAGCAATAAATTTGCATTAAACTAATCCCAGGAGCTGCCTGGCTACATTATGCCACTGTCCCCGTTCTTAAATGAAAGGGACAGTCCGTCTGGGCAGGCGGACTGTCCCTCGTTCCTTGCTGCATGGTTTACTTGGGTAATCAGACAATTAATAAGTAAATAATTCAAGCCTGACCCCAATTATTTTCTGAGGGGGGGAACCGGTGAAAATACCGGGATATCCTCAACTTCCACATCGGCCATTTGGAACCAGGGATCCCTTTTGTCGGGATCTATCACTTCAGGTTCTTCACTGGAACGCCAGACAAAATCACACCTGTTGCAGAAGTATACCTCCCAGGCCTTGCTCCCGTCGGGAGCTTCTGCGACTTTGGAAGCGTTATCTGTTAAACAGCGAACACATTTCATAGCGATAATCTCCTTTCGTGCTTTATTTAGCGGCCTTTTTTTGCAGATCAATCAAGATCTTTTGATAGGCTTCCGCTTCAGGAATGCTGTCCACCATCCGTACATCCCTGGCGATTTCCGGGGGTGCCGGAGTTGTGGCGTCAATGATCAACTTGCCGCCGATTCCCGGAGGTTCAGAGCATGGATCCAGAGGCATCCCGGGTGTATTTGGAATAACAATTACGTCTTTTTGCGGCCGAACCCGGGTAGACAACGCCCACATCACCTGTACCAGGTTGAAGGGGTCCACATCCCCGTCTACCATAATGATGTTCTTGGCGTAATTGGTGCCATGCGGGGTTGAAGCCAATCTCATGGCTACTGTCTTGGCATAGCAGCCAAAACGGTTGTCGGTGGCGACGATGATCGTCAGGCCGTGCTGATAGAGGGCGTTGACGGCTTTCACTTCTGGCATGGTTTCCCTCAATTGGAAATACAGGGTCGCGCTGGTATTAAGTCCAATCAGGGTATCATGCTCCGTCCAGGGACGGCCCACATACAGGTTTTCGAAAATCGGGTTCTTGCGGGTGGTAACGGCATTCAACTTAATCCGGAACTGGCGCCGGGAGCCCGAATAACTTCCCGGAAACTCGCCAAAGGGTCCTTCAGGATAACGCTCTCTCGGTACGAATTCGCCCTCAAGTACGATTTCTGCATAGGCCGGAACATCCAAATTACCGCTGAGGGTTTTGGTCAGAACCTGGGGTTCTCCCATGAAGGCTGCCGCGTATTTGTATTCGGACTGGTCAAAATTCAAGGGGGCGCTGGCCATAAGACTGTTTACAGGGTGCACTCCCAGGCATATCGCCACAGGAAGCGCTACGCCCATTTCTTCCGCCTTGCGCAGGTGAATCCCGCCGTCATGGAAGGGCAGCACCTGGATGCCCAGTGTGTCGGGACCCTGCACCTGGATACGGTACATGCCGACGTTCTGCTTGTCCACATTATCTGGTTCCTCGGGGTCCCTGGTAACCACTGATGCCTTGGAGAAGTAAAAACCACCATCGTATTTATTGACCCTGAATAAAGGCAGGAGTTCATAAAGGTTAATATCCTTGGTAACCTTTACTTCCTGGCAGGGAGCGTTCTCAATCCATTTAAGCTCGCCGTCACTCCCGCCTGCCCAGCGTTCAGCAAATGCGTAGAATTGTTCTTTGAGTGGAGTATCTTTGTCCATCCCCAGCATGACGGCATTGTTTGCCCAGGTACCGAGGACGTTTATGGCCACTCTCTTACCCTTATAGCCCTTGATGTTTTCGATCAGCACGGCCGGACCTGTATTTCCTGCTGCTATATCCACTGCTGCCCGGCCAATTCGCCGTATTTCCGGCTCCGGTATAACTTCATCAGTGTAATGAACCAACTGTCCTGCTTTCTCCAGTTTCTCTAAAAATCCGCGAAGGCTGTTTTCTCCCATTGATACCACTCCTTATTAGGATTTTCGCTAAATACATTTATATTTAGTTGTTTATTTAGATGTTATATGTGTTTCCCCCCTTTATGGAATAAGGTGTAAGAGTCGAGTAAACCATCGCAATAATAACACAAGATAAAACACACGGTAAGACGGGGTGAACATCTTTATCCATTTATTGCTGAGTTACTATCCACAAGCGTTTAAAATGTATTGTATATAGTATTGATTAGTTTTTATGATCCTTACTTCTTATATTAATATCAAAATGCGATTATAGTAAAATACATGTTAGTAATGGTTTTATTATTTTTACTAATTAATACTATTAATATATCGGGTCTATACTGTAATTTCGGACAGTTTGGTAAGATAGAAGCAGGTTAAGGAAGGACAATCATGCCAGATAGCCGAAGAAAGATGATATTATTAGGAAGATATGGCGAAGAAAGATGATATTATTAGGAAGATATGGCGAAGAGTAATTCAATAATTCAAGCCTGACCCCGAGAGGACCCACGTGATGAAAAGATTGTCACCAGGTAAACCCATTATTTTGTTAACTTTTCTTGTTGTAATCTGGGGACTATGTTGGCCGGTGTTTAAAGTGACATTGGCCTACACGCCCCCTCTTTTATTTGGGGGCATGCGAAATTTACTGGGCGGCCTTTTTTTGGTTGTTCTGGCTTTCCCCAGGCGGCGGCTGATCCGCTGGCGGGAAACATGGCCCATATATTTTATCTCTGCTCTATTTAACTCGATACTTTTTTATGGGACCCAAACGGTCGGATTGGAGTATTTGCCATCCGGTTTGTTTTCCGTCATTGTTTACCTGCAGCCTGTTCTCGTCGGTGTTTTTGCCTGGATGTGGCTGGGGGAATCCATGTCTGCTTTGAAAATTACAGGTTTGATTCTCGGTTTTATTGGCGTAGCGGCAGTGAGTACGGAAGGGCTGTCAGGAAATATCTCCTTACTCGGCATCATCTTAGCCCTTGGTTGCTCTGTGAGCTGGGCATTGGGTACCGTTTATGTCAAAAAAACGAGCTCTGCGGTCGACCCGGTGTGGCTCGTGGCGATACATTGTCTGATCGGGGGGACCGTTTTGACAGGAGTCGGTCTGGGGGTGGAAAACGCGGCCAGTATTGTCTGGAATTCAACGTATTGGTTCGGCCTTTTATATGGCGGGATTTTAGGGATCGCGGTTTCCTGGGTGATTTATTTCAAACTGGTAAATGCGGGTGAGGCGAGCAAGGTCGCATCCTTTACCTTTATCGTACCGCTTATCTCCGTTCTGATCGGCACACTCATTTTACATGAACCTTTTACCTTTTATCTGGTACTGGGGATCGTTCTTATCGTCACAAGTATCTGCCTGGTGAACCGGCAGTCCAGTGCCGGGAGGGTGCCAAGAAATACCCGTAACAGTGGGGTGTCCCCATTCCTAGAATAAATTCGTACCTGCAATTTTCATGATAGAGGGTATGCTGATTGGGGTTGTTTGGTCGTTGTTTTTCCCATTATTTTATTTCAATGGTGAGCTGATCGACCCTGGCGCATTTTCTGGCCTCATAGGCCTCCTTTGTTGCCACTGCCGTGTCGAGGGGATATGATCCGCCTCTCAGCGCGCTTTCAAACTCGGCCAGAAGTTGGTAAAAATGCTCGTCGCATTCCGCTTCCAGGGCCATGCCGTCATGGTGGTACCTTTCGGCGAAGGGGCCGATAGCGGCTCCAGGATCTGCTTTTCTGACCATTTCTATTTCAAGCGCCGCGGATGAAATCATGGCGATCAGCCTGGCCTCGTAGTCAGAGGCCAGGGTTTGCAGCCGGTTGATGTATTCCTGCTCGATTTGTTCGCGCGTGGCGGCCGGGTAGGAAGCGCCGGTTTCTGCGTCTGCCACCGGTGAGGTACTTTGGTCCCTCACCGTGCCTTTGGCAGCGGGTGCGTTGTATTGTCCGCCGCCGGTCTCTACATATGCCGGGGGTTCCTGCCCCTGGGGCTGCTGGTGGTATATTAATATTCCGCCCCAGGCTACCAGGATCACGGCGGCCAGGAGAGGGAGCAAAAGCTTGCGCAAAATACTCGCTCCTTTTCTGGGGGATGTATATAATGTAATTCTATCACAACGAGTTTAGTTATGGTAACCGAACAAGAATTGTGTCATAGTAGTCTATTGTACTTTAGTACAATAGAAAAATTATTCAAAGTATGATTGAATTTAAAAAAGTCTTACTTTATTGCCATGCGGTATGCTATTGTAAGATATTATTACCCGGCTTGTTGGAAATGGCCGGGTTTATTATTATAATTCCCTCTGCGAAGGAGTGATGCTATATTGTCGAACTGCTAACGGCTAATTCTTCAATCAGTCTATAATACTATTTGAAGAGATAGCCATTTTGCTCTATAGGTAGTTGGTTAAACGCCGGGTTGCAGTTAAAGATGGGACAAGCGTCTTATTCAATTATTTGACTGAGTTCGGTTGCGTATTGAATTTACAATTCAAGGAGGATGGTTATGAAAAAAACAAGGTTTTTATCCTTGCTGCTGACTGTGCTATTTACGCTAACGTTTGCAGTTGCTGGTCTGGCCAGCACAGAGGATATAACAGGACACTGGGCGGAAGGTACTATAAGTGAGTGGATCAATAGCGGCCTTATTGCAGGTTATCCCGACGGCACATTCAAGCCGGACAACACTATAACCAGGGCGGAGTTCATGGTTCTGGTCAACCGGAGCATGGGCTACACAGCGAGCGGCGAGGCTAACTTTACCGATGTAAAAGACACCGACTGGTTTAGTGAAACTGTTAGTACAGCCGTATATGCCGGCTATATAAACGGCTATCCCGACGGAACCATGAAGCCGAATGCCCAGATCAGCCGGCAGGAAGTAGCCACAATAGCTGCAAAAATTAAAAATCTGGAAAAAGACCCCCTGGCCGCGGACAGCTTTACCGATAGCGCAGCGATACCGGACTGGAGTAAGGGAATAGTAGGCGCGGTAGCCCAAGCCGGGTTTATGAAAGGTTATCCGGACGGGAGTTTCATGCCTCTCAACAACATGACCAGGGCGGAAGCCGTAATCACACTAAACAACTTGCTGGTTAAAGAAGAACCGGCTGAAGATAGCGACTTGTCCGTTATCGATAAAGCAGGAGTGTATGGACCGGAAGAAGGACAGAGGGTGCTTGGTTACGATGTTTATATTAGAGCCGATGGAGTGACATTGCAAAACGTTAGAACTACCGGCAATTTAATCATCGATGAGCAAGTGGGAGAAGGCACGGTCACACTGAACAATGTTACCGCCAACAATCTTTATATCAGGGGCGGCGGCATAGACAGCATCCATATTAACGGCGGAAGTTACAACAAAATCATAGTAGAAAAAACAGCTTCCGGCAACGTCAGGATAGTCGCTGTCAATGTGAGCGGCGCAACAGTCGTTATTTCCGAAAATGCAGCCGGTGAAAACATCATACTTGAAGGCGACTTTGAGAGTGTAGAAATCAACGCCCCGGATGTAACAATTACAACACAGGGTGACACCACCATCGGTACGATTACTGTAGGAGCAGAACTAACCGGCACAAGGCTGGATCTTGCCACCGGCACGACAGTAGACAGCCTGGTTCTCAACTCGGAAACAATTGTCAATAATGATAAAAACACTGTTAAAAAAGTGACTGGAGATAAAGTTGCCGAATCAACTATCGCAAACAAGCCGGCAACCAGCGGCGGCGGTGGCGGGGGCGGCGGCATTACAGTGCCGCAAGTGACCGCTGCTGAAATTACTGTCGACGACACTGCTTATGACGTGGAAATTACCGCAGGTAAAAATGGAACGGTCAACTTTGCAGCGCTCGATCCTGCGGCGGTCCTTTCCCGGGGCAAAATAAATGTCAGCAGGGACTGCACACTGACCCTGACAGTTCCCGCTAACAAGTTCATTTCTTACGAACTGGATATTAGCCAGGAGCTGACAGCCGGGTGGAATACTCTTGATGTCTTTGAATATTTAGGCGCCTTGTACCCGGACGGAGGTCTTACACTGGCTAAAATAAAAGACGTGTTTGGCAGCAGTGAGTTAATCTTTGAGGGTACTTTGGTCGACAGCAGCGAGAGGACGTCCAATGTTTCACTGGAAGTTAAACTGCCTTAATAAAAAATAAATAGTTTACTCGGGCGGCTGTTGCCGCCTGTTTTTCTGTGCTGCGAAAAGTATAACATTTGGCACAAATGTGGCGATCAGAACAAATAGTTGTATTAGAGGATGAGGTATCACAAGCAGGGGACCGGGTAAATCTTTATTAGTCTTTTGCCATTGCCGGCATTATGATTATTGTTATGGTGCAAGGAGGTTTAACCCGTGTATCGTATTTTAGAACCCCTCGAAACTGCAAAATTTAAATTTAAAAATCGTTTGATCATGCCGCCTATGGCCACGCAAAAATGCGAGAAGGGTGGTGAGATGAACGATAAAATTATCAACTACTATCGTGAGCGGGCCCAAGGGGCCTATCTTTCTCTAATTATTATTGAACATAGTTATGTTGATCCGGCAGGACAGTACAGAGTGATCATGACTTCAGTCAGTGACGATGAGAAGATTCCCGGAATGAAAAAGTTGGCTGCCGCCATTCAGGCTGAAGGGGTGTCAACTGTGATGCAGCTTAACCATGCCGGGACCACAGCCTCGAGCAAAATCACCGGACTTGATGTAGTTGGCCCTTCGGCCGTTAAAAGCAGGGTTGCCCTGGGAGATGATCTGCCCCGGCCATTGACACTGGCTGAAATCAAGACAATCATCAGCCGGTTTGCGGAAGCTGCCCGGAGGGTTAAGGCCGCCGGTTTTGACGGGGTGGAGATTCACTCGGCACACGGCTACTTACTGAATCAGTTCTACTCGCCTCTCAGCAACCACCGTGCCGATCAGTATGGCGGAAGCTTTGACAACCGGATCCGGGTCCACCTGGAAATCATCGAAGCTGTGCGGGAAGTTGTAGGCCAGGATTACCCCGTTTTTCTGCGTTTAGGGGCTTGCGACTATATGGAAGGCGGCAACACAATCGAGGACGGTGTCAGAGCCGCTCTTGCATTCGAAAAAGCTGGTGTGGATGTCCTGGATATTTCCGGCGGCTTATGCAGCTATCAACATCCCAGCAATACCAATTCAGGCTATTTTGCCGATGCCTCAGCGGCAATTAAAGAAGCTGTTTCGATACCTGTTATTTTGACCGGGGGGATCAGGGACATGCACGCGGCTGAACAACTTCTTGCTGAAAACAGCGCTGATCTGATCGGTGTCGGCCGCGCGATAATGAAAGATCCTGATTGGGCAAAAAACAATTCAGCACTCTTGTCTAATGTGAGGGAGAAAGCCGCCGTGCCCTGTGATTAATTATCTTCACCGGATGTTGCCATTGCCGAATCAACTTCATACCCTTTATTCTTGATTTCTTCAACAATAGGCTCATAAGCAAGGGCTTCGACCCGCAAGATAGCTTTGTACATACCCCTGCTTCTATCATAGTAAGCTATTGTGTTAAGCAGGCTGATGCCTTTGCAGGATATAATTCCAATTAAATCACCCAGGGCGCCCGGCCGGTCTACGATATATACATCTATGCGGCTGTGGGGTTTTTTAAAGCCCAGAATATCGATAAAAGCATCAAATATATCGGTCTCAGTTATAATGCCGACCAGTTTCCCCTCGTCAACCACAGGCAACCCGCCTACGGTGTGCTGCCTCATAATACGTGCTGCCGTTTCAATGAAGTCTTCTGAAGATACAGTCAGCAGCTTCTGCTTTTTGGGCACAATATCCTTGATTTTAATTTTTGCCAGGAGGTAATTCAATTCATGGACGCTAAGTGCTGTTGCGGAGGATGGGGAGGCCTGGTGTAAATCAGACAGGGTGACAATGCCCACCAATTTAGTATCATCCATTACCGGCAGGCGGCGAATGTGGCTTTCTTTCATAATACGAAAAGCATCCGTCAGACTGCTTTCCAGTTGTACCGTCTTGATATTACCCGACGACATGCGATCTTTTATCTTCACTGTTAATCCCCCTTTCATTGGTACGGCTTTTATCCACCCAGGTAAGCCTTCTTCACTTCTTCACTGTGCATCAATTCTTTGGCGCTGCCCTGCAGTACAATACTACCTGTCTCTATGACGTAAGCATAGTCGGCAATTGATAAGGCCATGTTGGCATTTTGTTCTACCAGTAAAATAGTGGTTCCCTGCTTGTTTATGTCTTTGATGATTTCAAAGATTTCCTTAACCAGCAGAGGGGCCAGGCCCATCGAAGGTTCATCCATCAGCATCAGCTCCGGCTTGGCCATCAGCGCCCTGCCGATAGCCAGCATCTGCTGCTCTCCGCCGCTTAAAGTACCCGCCGTTTGCTTGCGCCTTTCCTTCAGGCGGGGAAAACGAGCAAAAACCTTTTCTGCATCATCGTCAATCTCAGACTTATTTTTTCGCAGGAAAGCGCCCATTTCCAGGTTTTCCATTACGGACATCGCGGCGAATATTCGCCTGCCCTCCGGCACCTGGGAAATACCGCGGCCCACAATTTTTTCGGGAGGAACCCTGGTAATATCCTCATTTTTAAAAGTAATAGTGCCGGATTTAGGTCTTGTGATCCCCGAAACAGTTTTCAGGGTGGTCGACTTGCCTGCGCCATTGGCTCCAATTAAGGTAACTATAGAGCCCTGCTCAACATTTATAGATAACTTTTTTAAGGCATGAATCGCACCGTAATACACATCTATATCTTTTACTGCGAGCATGGTTTATCCAACATCCTCTCCCAGATATGCTTCAATCACTCTCTTATTGCTGCGAATCTCTGCTGGGGGTCCTTCAGCAATTACCTGTCCATAATCCAGAACATACAGGCGCTCACAAACTCCCATAACCAGCGACATGTCATGCTCAATAAGTAGAATGGTCAAATTGAATTCATGTCTGATATAGCGAATTAACTCCATCAGGTCCTGGGTTTCCTGCGGGTTCATGCCCGCCGCCGGTTCGTCCAGAATTAGCAGCAGCGGCTTGGTAGCCAAGGCGCGAACAATTTCGATGCGCCGCTGCTCGCCATAAGGCAAGTTTTTGGCCAGCTCGTCCTTTTTATCTTTCAAATTAAATATCTCCAGGTATTTCAAAGCTTCCTTCTCTATTTCTTCTTCTCCCCGGAAAAAACCGGGACTCCTGAGAATAGCGCCCATTAATCCGTAGGGTACATCTTTATGGGTTGCTATTTTAACATTATCCAGAACAGTGAGATCATTGAAAAGACGTATATTCTGAAAAGTCCTGGCCACACCCCTGGCACAGATGGTGTAGGGAAGCAATCCCACCAGGTTCTCCCCTTTAAACATGATACTGCCTTTATCTGGTTTATATACACCGGTAATCAAATTGAAAACCGTAGTCTTGCCTGCGCCGTTGGGGCCGATTAATCCCACCAGCTCATTTTCGGCTATCTGAAAATTGAAGTCCTGTACGGCACTCAGGCCGCCAAATGATTTGTCCAAGTTGCTAATTTCCATCAGGTTAATTTCGTCCACCCCAAATCCTGCCAAATGTCTTCATGCTCAGTTCCTTGTTCCCCATCAGTCCCTGTGGACGATAGATCATCACGATAATCAGTATTAGAGCGTATAAAATCATCCTAATTGCCGGGAAGGGCTGCAGGGCTGCGGTCAAGGCGGTGATAGATACCGCTGCTATTATCGCTCCGGTTGTACTGCCCAGTCCTCCCAGCACGACCATTACCAGTATGTCAAATGATTTCAGGAAGTTGAACGTCTCGGGTTTGATAATATAAAAGTAGTGTGCATATAGAGCTCCGGCCAGACCGGCAAACATTGCTCCGATAGCAAAAGCCAGGACTTTATATTTGGTAGTATTAATCCCCATCAGTTCCGCCGCTACTTCATCCTCGCGGACTGAAATGATGGCCCGCCCGTAACTGGAATTAACCAGGTTGACTATTACTACAACGGTTAATACAACCCCGCCAAACAACCAGGGCCAGGTAGACAGTTTAGAGATTCCCATGATCCCGGCCGGACCGTTTACATAGTCAATATTCTGCAGAGTTACCCGGATAATCTCACCAAGAGCCAGGGTGGCAATAGCCAAATAATCTCCTTTGAGCCTTAATGTCGGCACACCGATGATAAATCCGGCCAATCCGGCGGCCAGGCAAGCGGCCAGAATCCCAATAATAAAGGGCAGATCCAGCATGTTGGTCATGATTGCTGCAACATAGGCGCCCACTGCCATAAACCCGGCATGGCCCAGGGATAACTGTCCGGTAAAACCGTTGATTAAGCTGAGGCTGACTGCCAGAATAACGTTGATACACATGGAAGCCAAATTTATCTGAAAATACTGGTTTAGCAGGCCAGCCGTGACCAGGTATTGTACCAGTGTAAATATTGCTGCCAGTATCAGTATTTCAGAAGCAAATTTTCTCCACTTGTTTTTTACCTTCTGCATTTTATTCACCTACACTTTTTCGCCGGTGTCTTCACCAAAAATACCGCTGGGCTTGATTAACAGAATGAATATTAGCACACCAAATGCAACTGCATCCCGGTAAAGACTGTTGCCATAACCACTGACCATAGTTTCCAGAAGGCCCATTACAAAGCCGCCTACCATTGCGCCGGGGATAATACCTATACCGCCCAGTACAGCTGCCACAAAAGCTTTCAGTCCGGGGATAATTCCCATTAAAGGGTTAATTGTATTATAATAGATACCTAACATTACGCCTGCCGCCGCAGCCAGGGCTGAGCCGATGGCAAAGGTAATGGAAATGGTTTTGTCAACGCTAATACCCATCAGAACCGCTGCCTCCCGATCCAGGGATACGGCCCGCATGGCTTTTCCGGTTTTTGTCCATTTAATTATATATTGCAGGATTAACATCAGAGCCACTGCAAGAACAAATACAAAGACGTCCTTATTTAAGATAGATAATCCTCCCACGGCATATGCTTTTATGGGGAAGGCTGACTCGGGAAAAACCTTCTGGGAAGGTCCCAGAAGGAAGATAGTAATATATTCCAAGAATAGCGATACACCTATGGCTGTAATTAGCGCCGCGATTCGGGTCGCGTTGCGTAAAGGACGGTAAGCTATCTTTTCAATTAAAACTCCAAATACGGCACAGGTTACCATAGCCGCTATCATCGCAACAAAAATATTGGTACCCAAAAGTGTCAGTGAGAAATAACCCACAAAGGCGCCAACCATCATGATATCCCCGTGGGCAAAGTTGATCAGCTTGATAATGCCGTAGACCATAGTGTAGCCCAGGGCAATTAAGGCGTATATGGCGCCCAGGGACAGCCCGTTGACGATTTGTTGTGTAAATTCCAGCAAAGTTGCCACATCCCTCCATGTTTAAACGGGAAGAACGGGAAGAGAGGAGTGAACCTCTCTTCCCTGAAGTATTCTGAAGTATCCTATGGTTGAATACGGGTATTCATGACCTGCTTGCCATCCTTGAATTCCAGTATTACCCCGGCTTTAACCGGGTTATGTTGATCGTCGATACTCATTTTACCGGTAATGCCTGCAAAGTCCTTGATATTTGCCAGCGCTTCCGTCAATTTGACCGGATCAGCTTCGCCGGCGTCTTTCAGACCCTGAACCATTATTTGTACTGAGTCATAACCCAATGCGGCAAAGGCATCCGGTTCTTTATTATACTTGGCTTTGAACGCTTCTACAAACTCTACAACCTGGGGATCCTTGTCCTGGGAAGAATAGTGGTTAGTGAAATATGTTTTGTTTAAGGCATCATTGCCGGCAACGCTGACCATATCAGGAGAATCCCAGCCATCGCAGCCACCGATCGGAGCAGTAATTCCCAGTTCCCGGGCCTGCTTAATCAGAGGAGCAACTTCCTGATAATAGCCGGGCACATAAATGAAGTCTGGGTTTAATCCCTTAATTTTGGTCAATGCGGCTCTAAAGTCACGGTCGTCTTTTACAAAACCTTCCTGGGCCAGGATGGTGCCGCCATTCTCTGTAAAGGTTTTTTCAAAATATTCCGCCAGGCCTTTACCGTAGTCACTGGAGTTGTCACAATAAATTACTGCGTTCTTTGCATTAAGATTATCTGAGGCAAATTGAGCCATCAGAGTACCCTGGAAGGGGTCGATAAAGCAAACCCGGAAAATATAATCTCTGGTTTCACCGGTTTTGTCATCCACAGTAACATTGGCTGCTGTAGCCGCCGGGGCAATCAGGGGCACTTTGTTCTCCATCATTACGGGAGTGCTGCCGGCCACGTCACCGCTGGTAAGGGGTCCAATCTGGGCTACGATTTTTTCACCAATCAATGCGGCGCTTATGCTCATAGCTTCGTCAGCTATGGACTTACAGTCTCTTACAATAGGATTGATCTGCTTACCCAGCACACCACCGGCTTTGTTGATTTCTTCGATTGCCAAAATTGCGCCATCTCTGGCATTAGAGCCATAGCTGGCTACACCGCCGGATAATTCCACGTTAAGCCCAACATTAATAGCATCTCCGGACTTTTCCCCTGTCTGTGTCGCCCCTCCGCCTCCGCCACAACCGGCTGCGATACTGAATACAAACAGCATAACGACCAGCAGGGCTACTTTTTTACCAATCCTCATCCTTTTTCCTCCTTTTTTTGTCTACTGATCTTAATAACCGTAAACCGGTCATAAGTCCTGATTTTTGAAATCTCACTTGGAATATTGTACTACTATTAAACAATTCAATTATATGTACTAAAAAATTTAGACACTACTAGTGACAGGGAATGGATCCTCCCTGTCACCTCGCTGGTTAGCCTTTTAGTTATTCACCTGTTGTAACTGGTTTTCCTGCCGGATCCTGAATATTCTTTGCCGTTACAAGAAAATAAGCCTTTGCGTGTCCACAAGGCTTGGTTATTCATTGGTATCGGACTGGACTTGTTCTAACCCCCCACTGTGAAAATGCTTTTATAATGTCATATTATATAATAATCATCGACGCTAAACAACTATTAAAAGAGTTTGGCAATGGTTAAAACGATTGGTCTTGGTGATAATTGTCATGATGCATAATTTTTATTATAATTAAGGTTGTACAATTACAGTAAAGCATAGATTACTGGGCAAAGAAGGATGTGTATACATGCAAGTAAGTGAAAAAGACGTGGAACAACTGGCTTTTTTGAGCCGCCTTGATTTGACCGCGGAAGATAAAGCGGTTTATACAAAGTCTCTCAACGCCATACTGGACTACCTGGCTATGCTGAAAAAATTAGATACCGCTGCCGTAGAGCCTGCTGCCCATGTCCTGCCAATAAAGAACGTATTTAGAGAAGATAAGCTGCGGCAAAGTCTGGATAGAGAGCAGGTCCTGGCTAATGCGGCGGAAGTAGGAGAAGGGGCTTTTGTAGTGCCCCGTATTGTTTAAGCAGGAGGGATTACATGAAATTACTTACATTGTCAGTTCACCAGTTGGGCGAGCTCATGGAAAGGAAAGAGTTCAGCAGTGAAGAATTAACCAGGGTCCATCTGGAACGCATCAGCCAGGTTGAAGATGAAATCAAAGCCTTTGTGACGGTTACAGAAGAAGCGGCTTTAGCTCAGGCCAGGGCGGTTGATCAGAAACGGGCGCGGGGGGAGGAACTTTCTCTCCTGGCGGGAATCCCGATGGCGATTACAGACAATATTTGTACAGATGGAGTAAAAACCACCTGTGCTTCCCGGATCCTTTACAATTTTGTCCCTCCCTATGACGCGGAGGCAGCGGCAAGGTTAAAGGGAGCCGGCGCCGTACTTATGGGTAAATGCAGTATGGATGAGTTCTCTATCGGCCCCGCTGAAGAGAAATCCGGATTTTTCAGCGCCAGAACCCCCTTTGCCCCTGAAGCGGCACCTGGTGGTTCCAGCGGGGGCGCGGCTGCGGTTGCCGCGGGGGAAGCTGCTTTTACTTTGGGTTCAGACACAGCAGGCTCGCTGCGCCAGCCAGCGGCTTTTTGCGGGGTCATAGGATTGAAGCCTACTTATGGCCGTGTTTCTCGCTATGGTCTGATATCCTATGCTTCTTCGCTAGATCAAATCGGGCCCTTTGCCCGGGATATGGCTGACCTTGCTCTGATCTTAAACACTATCTGCGGCCACGACGCCAAAGATTCAACATCAGCTGCTGTTGCCGGGCCCGATTTTAAAAAGAGCCTGATCAATGACGTCAAAGGGTTGAAAATTGGCTTGCCTAAAGAATATTTGGCCAACACGGAGCCCCGGGCGGCGGTAAAGATATGGGAGGCGGCCGCGCAGCTGGAGGAGCTGGGGGCTGTTTGTGAAGAGGTATCCATGCCCCATACCGAATACGCTCTGCCGGCCCATTACATCATTTCCTCTGCTGAAGCCAGTTCCAACCTGGCCCGTTATGACGGGGTCAGGTATGGCTTAAGGGTGGACGCCGATGATGTGTTGAACATGTTCAGCAAAACCCGCGGCCAGGGTTTTGGAGACCAGGTAAAAACCCGGATCATGCTGGGCACTCATGTACTGAGCGCCGCTAATTACGATGATTATTATGTTAAAGCCCTGCAGGTCCGCACCTTGATCAAGCAGGAATTTGCCCGGACTTTTGAGAAATTCGACTGTCTTTTAACGCCCGCCAGTTCTACAATTGCTGGCCAGAGCAGAAAAGAAACTGACGGTCCCCTGGCAGCGTATTGGTCCAAAGCCTGTAACATACCGGTTAACCTGGCCGGTGTGCCGGCCATGTCCCTGCCCTTTGGCCTGGTGGAGGGCCTGCCTGTGGGACTGCAGTTTATCGCCCCGCATTTTGGCGAAGAGATCCTGCTCAGGGTAGGCTATACTTTGCAGCAGAATACAGAACAAACCCGGCTAAAACCTGGCCTGGCCTGTTAATAAATACATTTATGGGGGAGCAAGATGAGTAGATACGAAGCAGTTATCGGCTTAGAGGTACACGTGGAGTTGAAAACGGAGACGAAAATATTTTGCGGCTGTTCCACGGAATTCGGCCAGGCGCCAAATACCCAGGTGTGCCCCGTCTGCCTGGGACTGCCGGGCAGTACAGGCGTCTTAAATAAAAAAGTTGCAGAGTTGGCCGCCAGGGCCGGCCTGGCATTAAATTGTAAAATTGGCGCCTATACCTGGTTTGACAGAAAAAATTATTATTATCCCGACCTGCCCAAGGGATTTCAGATCTCCCAGGTCTTTCGGCCCATCGCCTATCAGGGGTATCTTGATATAGAGGTGGATGGCCGGGAAAAACGGATTAACATCACCAGGGCTCATATCGAAGAAGATCCGGGAAAACTGATCCATGCCAGCGGATCAATTATGACTTCCCGTTCTTCATTTGTGGACTATAACCGGTCCGGTATGCCCCTCATAGAAATTGTATCGGAACCTGAGCTGCGCTCAGGCGCCGAGGCTAAAGCTTACCTGGAGAAACTGAAGGCTATTCTGGAATACACGGGTGTTTCCGATGTGAAAATGGAGCAGGGTTCCCTGCGCTGTGACGCCAACGTTTCAGTGCGGCCGGTAGGTACTGCCGCCCTCGGTACTAAGACAGAAATAAAAAACATGAACTCCTTTCGTGCCGTACAGCGGGCCATTGAGTGTGAAGTGGACAGGCAAATCGATGTCCTGGAGGAAGGGGACAGTGTTGTCCAGGAGACCCGCGCCTGGGATGAAAATAAGGGTATCACCATGTCCATGCGCAATAAGGAAAACCCGGATTACAGGTGTTTTATCGAGCAGGAAGTCTCCCCCATTGAGTTATCAGATGAGTGGATTAAAGATTTGCGGGCGACCATCCCGGAATTGCCTGACGCCCGCAGGAAGCGCCTGGTGGCGGAGCATGGCCTGCCGGATTACGATGCCGGGGTAATAACCAGTTCTCTAGCCCTGGCAGAGTTCTTTGACGCCACGCTGGAAAAGTTCCCGGAGGCTAAAAAAATCAGCAACTGGATTATGGGCGAACTGTTACGGCTGCTGAACGCCCGCGGCATGGAACTGAGCCAATCTAAGATTACTCCGGCCGGCCTGGCTTCTCTGCTGGAGTTAATTGAGAAAGGTTCCATCAGCAATAAGATCGGCAAAGAGGTATTTGAGACCATGTTTGAGGAGGGTCAAGAGCCGGCCCAAATAGTAAAAGAAAAGGGCCTGTCCCAGATATCAGACGAGGGCCAATTGACCCGGATCATTGCTGAAGTTATCGCCAAGAACCCCAAATCGGTGGAGGATTTTCAAGCTGGTAAAGAAAAGGCTATCGGCTTTTTAGTGGGCCAGGTAATGAAGGCCACCAGGGGTCAGGCCAATCCCGGCGTGGTCAATACCATGCTGCGGGAAAAGCTGGCTGAATAATGGCCTGAACCATGATCTGAACCATAGTAATAGCAGCCCGTGGAGTGGCGATGCTCCAGGGGCTTTCTTTATGCCCTTTTATAAGATATAAATTATATCCTGTATCTCAGCCCGCTGACCTGCAGGCCCCGGTACACAGCGTCACCCACCAGGTAAATTTTGGCCCCGGCAGGAGCAATAACAGCTTCTTTGGTCACGTAGACCTTAATCCCGTCCACAATAACCAAATCATAATCGGCGGGTTCGGCAGGCGCTTCTGCGAACAGAAAAGGCTCTTTAGTGATGCCGCAGCAGCCTGACATCACTATTCCTTCCACGGTTACAGCGCTGCTCTTACTAAGAAGATACTCCCTGGCATCTTCGGAAATCATGATATTGCTCATTCTCTTCATCTTCCTCCCAGGTGTCACGCATTGATTTTGCATTTTATTATACAGATCATTCGGTGGGTTTCCTAAAAAAACCTTCTCTATATTTTTTGCGATAAGATAATATTTCCCTTTCATCCGGCATACCTTTTTTAGGTGTTGGTCAGGAAGGGGTTTTTTTGTGGCAACTTTGAGCGGCGCCCTGCATAGAATTAAAACATTATTGTAAAATATGACCATTTAATAATGTGAATTATATGGTTGGAAGAGGAGTTGTTAACAGACGAGGGAGGGGCGGGAACCACCAGGCACAGGAGGAATTTTATAGCCAGGTCTGCCCCGGTGGAAATTACGCCCTTGGATTATGTCCTGGCCAACCTGTACAAGAAAGGAGCCTGCTGCAGCGCCCTGGATGTCTTCGATTCTCTCAGGCTGGTCCTGCCTGGAGGCAGAAAGGTTAAGAGAGAACAGGTGATCTAAATAATGGGTTTTAGGTTTTTTAATTAAAGTTCAAAAACGGAGGTAATGCTGTGCAAACAGTGCTTGTCACCGGCGCCGCCGGGTTTATCGGCAGCAGGGTCGCGGAAATGCTGCTGGAACAGGGGCGCCGGGTTGTCGGTGTGGACAATTTAAATGAATACTACGATGTCAGGTTGAAGCTCTGGCGCCTGGACGCCCTCAAGAAATACTACCGTTTTACATTCTTCCAGGCGGATATTGAGGATTTTGCATCGCTGCGGTCGATTTTCCGCGACTACCGGCCGGCGGCCGTAATTAACGAAGCAGCCCGGGTAGGTGTGCGTTACAGCCTGGAAAATCCGTTTATCTATCTCTCCACCAATGCCGGGGGAACATTAAATTTGCTGGAACTATGCCGGCAGTGTGGCACAACCAAAATTATTCTTGCCTCTACCTCATCGCTCTACGCGGGGCAGGAAACGCCATTTAGAGAAGAGCGGCAGGTCGACCACCCGATATCGCCCTATGCTGCTTCAAAGAAGGCTGCGGAAGCGCTGGCCTTCACTTACCACCACCTGTACAGTTTAGACGTCAGCGTGCTGCGTTACTTTACCGTATACGGCCCGGCCAGCAGGCCGGATATGGGTGTCTTCCGCTTTGTCAAGTGGATTCAGGAAGACATTCCCCTGCAAGTATACGGCGACGGTAGCCAGAGCAGGGACTTTACATATATAGATGATATAGCCAGGGGCACGATTGCGGCTTTGCAGCCTGTCGGTTATGAGGTCATCAATCTGGGGCACAACAGTCCCACTCAGCTTCTGGAATTAATCCGGCTGATTGAACTTTATACGGGGCGGCAGGCTGTGATGCAAAACTACCCGCCGCACCAGGCCGACATGAAAAACACCTGGGCCGACGTCCACAAGGCCGGGGCAATACTGGGCTGGAAGCCGGAGGTCAGCCTGGCGAGAGGTATGGAAAAAACAGTTGACTGGTCAATGAAGAATTGGGACTGGCTGAAAAATATTAAGGTCTGAAGCACTGGCCAGTTGTTAAATAAACACGGAGGAAGGACCTCCCTTGGCTAAAATACTGATTTTCGGCGGGTACGCCTAATCCCTGCTTAATTTTCGGGGAGAACCGATCAAAGACATGATCCGCCTGGGTCACCAGGTTGTGGGTATGGCGCCGGAAGCCGGCTTTGCCGGGGAGCTAAAGGCCATTGGCGCCCAATATCGGCGTGTCCCGCGGCCGTTATAATGTGCCGGTTATTGAGGATGCCGCCGAGTCGCTGGGCGCCACATACAAAGGTAAAGCCAGTGGTGTTCTGAGCAAGTTCGGGATCTATTCCTTCAACGGCAATAAAATTGTTACCACCTCGGGCAGCGGCATGCTGGTTTCAGATGACTTGGAGGCGCTGGAAAAGGTCCGTTTCTGGTCGACCCAGGCCAGACATTACCAGCACAGCGAAATAGGCTTCAACTACCGGCTGAGCAATGTGCTGGCTGCTATCGGCCGGGGGCAGTTGAAAGATAAGCGATGTGTGTCCCTGTTCCGCTGTGAACGGGGTTATTATTTTTTAAGGTAACTTTTGCATTGGGGAGAACATAAATTATTTAAAAACAATAATTCACAATTCTTTCAATGCCCTGGGTAACCGGGGATTTTGATCTTTTAACTGGAATGCATGTACCATGCTGTAATATTCTCATTAATAAGGGGTAAGCGATAATGGTAAAAATAATTAAAATAATGCTATGCCTAATTGTATTAATCAGCACAATTTTATGTTGCCTTAAAAAAGATAGCGCTGCTGTTTTATATGCGAATATAAATATAGACCTTTTGGAATCCAAAGCAGACGCCGCGGCCATATCCGCAAATTTTATGTTGAAGAAAATGATAGCCGCTGATCAAGCCTGGGCTGCCCCAACCCGGTCAGATCTGATGACAAATGCTGTTAACGCTAAATCATCAGGAGTAAAAGGAGACGGTATAACTGATGATACAGATAGCATTCAAAAGGTGATCAATTCACTATCTCCCGGTACCGTATTATATTTTCCGGACGGTAATTATAAAATTAATGGCCAGATTGATATTTCCAGGGAGATCACTCTTTTAGGTGGGCCCGGTACAGTTTTTGACTGCTCCGAGGTTCTGGACGATGTGTTTACTGTCAATATTGATGGCTATGACCACATTACAACTGCAGTATCAAGTGACATTTATACCGGCAGCGATGCTATTACAGTCAGCGAACCGGAAAATTCCGCTCCTGATGCATATATAAAAATTTATGATGACGAATCGATAAATGGATTCAAAAAAGGGGAGATTTGCAAGATTAAGAGCATTAATGAAAACATTCTCAGCCTGGAAGCGCCTGTCAGTCACACTTACCGGGCTGCTGCCGGCGGCGCGATTAGAAAATTAAAAATTATTGATGGTGTAACTGTGAGCGGCATTGAGTTTATTGGTCCGGGAGAAGAAACTGAGCCATATTTAATCCATGCTTATTTAGTGAGAAATTTTGCTTTTTCCAACTGCAAAGTAGGCCTTTTCGGCCGGGCCGCAGTCGGATTAACAGATTGTATAGACAGTTCTGTTAATGGTAATTTATTTGAAAATATTTTTATGACTGGTTTTGGCTATGGTATCGAGATAACTAATTCCTGCGATAACATAACCATCAGCGATAACAGTTTTATAAAAAAAGGAAGGCATTATATCGCTGCCGGAGGGCAGACCGGGACTAATTTAAACGGTGGATTTCCCAAAAAAATCGTCATTAAGAACAATTTCTTTGAAGACAGCGCCGATGAGGCGGTCAACACCCATGCGCCGTTCTCAGGCCCGGTAACCGTCAGTGAGAATATTTTTAACAGATGTGAAAAGGGGGTAGAAATAACAAACGGTAAATCGTCAATAACAAACAATAAATTTATAAACTGCGTTAATGCCGTAGAATATTATGAGGAAAATGACATTTACCCCGGATTCCACAGCACCCAGGAAAATATTTTTATTAACAATAATCTGGCGCTAAAATCCTTTGCCCCACGTTTATCACTTATAGACAACATAATGATCAATAGCGGAGTGGTTCTAAATCAAACAAGTTACGCTCTTATTGAGGGAAATTATATCTCAGATTTACCTGAAAACAGGGATCCTATTAAAATTTCCGGCAGCAAGGACTTTAAAGCCAGGAGTGTCAGCGTGCAAAACAATTTTATTAAAGATTGCGCCAGCACAGATGCAATCAAGGCAGATAATATTGAAAATATATCAATGATTCTGATGCAGAAACCCCTGTTTTTTTTCTTTGACCTTACCTAGCAATCAAAAATTTGAATTATTGGCATAACCAGGGTGGTATCTGGCACCATATATCAGTCATAAACACGCACCCAGGGC
>JAQVXL010000097.1 GCA_028709235.1 Desulfotomaculaceae bacterium | reverse complement strand
TACGGGACATTAAGGGGAGAAGGCTTTTTCTTTGTCAATCCCTTTGTCGTCGCGGTGAACCCTGCTGCTGCCCAGGCTTCGTCAGGGACTGCCGTATCCATTGAAAAAAACCAGTCCGGGGGGAAACCCTCCACCCAGGGAGTCAACGTGAAAATTCCCAGTAAAAAAATATCCCTGAAAAGCATGACCTTAAATAACGAGACCCAAAAGATTAACGACGAACTGGGCAATCCAATCATCATCGGCATCGTAGTCATCTGGAAGGTGGTCAATACAGCCAAAGCGGTCTTTAACGTGGATAACTACGTCGAATACCTGTCCATCCAATGTGATTCCGCGCTGCGCAATATTGTCCGCCTCTATCCCTATGACGCTCCCCTGGAAGACGGCGAAAAATCCCTGCGGGGCAGCAGTCAGGAAGTGGCGGATAAGATTAAGGAAGAATTGCAATCGAGAGTGGATGTGGCCGGCCTGGAAATATTAGAGGCCAGAATTACCCACCTGGCCTACGCGCCGGAAATCGCCGCCGCCATGCTGCAGCGGCAGCAGGCTTCCGCCATCATCGCCGCCAGGCAGATGATCGTCGAGGGCGCCGTTGGTATGGTGGAGATGGCCCTGTCCAAGCTGAACGATAATAATATCGTTCAACTGGATGAAGAGCGCAAGGCGGCTATGGTCAGCAATCTCCTGGTTGTACTGTGCGCTAATAAGGATCCCCAGCCTGTCGTCAACAGCGGTACCATATATTAGAAGGCCGGAGTCCTGGAATTAGATTAATGATGGGGCGCCAATTAAGACCTGTAAGGGTGGAGGGGGTGATGCCAGGTGGAAAATGCAGCAAATAAAGAAAAGGAACGGAAGCAGATTCTGCTGCGAGTATCACCCTCCCTCTGGAAGGAATTGGCCGCCTGGGCTGAAGACGACTTTCGTTCCATCAACGGCCAGATCGAATACTTGCTGACAGAATGTGTCAGGAAGCGAAAAAAAACAAAGAGAGATTATTAATAAAACATTTATGCCGGCTTTTTTCCCGGGAGCACTCCCAATCCCAGGGCCTGGTGCCCCCAGAATACCTGCTTGACCAGATCAACCTGACTGGCATTGCACTTAACCATGATTATTACCTCACTCAGCTGCTCACGGCGCCTATTTTTTTTAGAATGCCTTTTTATACCATTCAGGTAGTCGATGACAAATCCTAACCCAAACCCTCCCACCAAACCGGCCAGGCCCCAGATGACCGGGCCCCATTCATGGACAAAACCGTAAATGACCCCCAGGGTCATCAGGGCAGCTCCGAGGATAGCAGCGCCATCAAACATACTTACCCCGTCCGCATGATGAATCGTGTCAAAGATTTCCCGGGTTTCTCCTCTTACTTCCAGGGGAACGGCAAACAGATGCTCCCGGGTTATACCTCTCTCAATCAGATCAGTGATCGCCAGTTCCAGGTGTAAAGAGTATTGAAAAGAAGCCAGTATATACATAGAATCCTCCTAATTAAACGGCATTGGAAAATTGGAGCTCTGGAATTGGCTTTTGAGATGCTGGGCCTGTTCTATCTCAAACAGTTTATTGATTTCTACAGTTGCTACGTAAGCTTGCCAGATGGCAAAGCTGTAGAAAGATGGAATATTCAAAAACCATTGCCAATCAATAATTGCTTTAGCCAGGGCAAATTCACCGGTGAAGGTAAGTCCTATGGCTTGCAGGGCATGTGACTGCACAATTATGCCTCCCGCAACAACCATTAAAAAAATTGCTCTAATGTTTTCTCCCAGCATCAGTTGGCCCGAACCCGGTAATACTACCGACCAGGCAGCACTTACCCACGGTTGTCTCTTCACCAGGGCATTTATAGATGTTGCAGTCAGAGTCATCGGAGTAATCCTGGCATATTCTCTGTCTGCTAATACGGATAGTTTATTAAACTCTACCGCGAGTCGATAACTGTCATAAATTGAGAATACCAGGATGCCGACGTATAAAAACAGCCATTGAGTATCCAGGACGCTTCTGGCCATTTGGCATTGCCCGGTGAAACTATATAAAATGGCGAGATTGACGTGGGCCATATAATTAATAACCAGCTCTCCTAAAAAGAGAAACACACCTTTAGTTATACTACCTAAAGCCAGGTGCCCAAAACCGGGGTAAACCAGAGACCACCAGGCTATCACATAGGGATTCCTCAAGTGAAATCCATTTATACTATAAGATCCCACATGCAATTTGGGACGACGGACGGTTTGATTGGCGGCCAAACTGATGAAACCTCCCAGAGCCTTTAATATGAAACTACTTCTATAATTCCCTAAAAGCCAATTATAATGAGGATTACTGCAAAATATAAGCCGGGGCGTCTTCGCAGTGCCGCATTCATGAAAGATGATCAAGATCTATAGGTGAAGTTATTATACATAGAGTGACTAAAGCACCTGTGAATTTGAAAAGATAATATGCGGATTAAATGAGATTGCAGACGCTATTAGAAATATGGAGTTAATATGATCAATAAGCACGCTATGACACCGGACCAGGAGCTATTATTGACGCAAATAACGGAGCTCCGGAATAAAGCGGTTGCGCTAAGGTTTGAGTATTGGAAAAAGTTCGAGGTTTTCGAACCGCAATGGTGGCTGCTGTTCGCCCTGCTTTTAGTTCCTGTAATCATTTGGTGGAAGCTGATTGAAAAAAAGCGCTTTTCCCAAATATCCTTCGTTGGATTCCTGGTGGCCATAATTGCCCTGGAACTGGATATGATTGGGAGTGAATTATCTCTATGGCGATACCCGCATAAATTTATTTTTATCAGCCCCCGGCAGATTCCTATAGATTTTTCTGTATTGCCGGTCCTGTATATGGCGGCCTATCAGTATATCTCTGGATGGAAGCAATATCTTATGGTCAGCTTGATACTGGCCTTATTCTATTCATTTTTTGCTGAACCTATTTTAGTCTATATGGGTATCTATGAATTGCTGATCTGGAAGCATTGGTACTCATTACCAATATATTTGGCCATTTCCGTATTTGTAAAATGGCTTGCTGATAGCCTGGAAAAATGGCGCTGTGACAAACTGTTATAATAATTACTGCCGTGGTATTATTTAAACGAAAGGGTGTTTCTAATTCAACCGGCAGTAAGATTTTATGGTCAGATCAGGCAATTGGGGATACGGCCGTAAATTATGATGGAACAGGTGGATGAATGAAGGCAAAAACCAACAGAACAATTATTCCTAATAGAGCAAACCGCTGCATAACAATAGTTATTTTTATAATTATCGCGGCTAATTTAATATTTTTTTCGGCAGGCTGCGCCAAAAAGCCGGATAACCGGCCCCGGGACATTGGCAGCGGCAGTGAAACAGCAGAACAAGAAAAAAACACCTACCAACCAGTGTTCTGCGGTTTTTATACGAACGGTTCCGGCCCGTCCTCTTCTTACCCTTCTCTGGAAGAGCAGTGGCCTTATATTCAAGAGATTTCTCCCCTGTGGTATTACGTGTGGGGAGATGGGACGATCGAAGAGGAAATTGATCAGAAGGCGCTGGATCTGGCGCGGGAAAAGAATATTAAAGTGATCCCACTTGTAGCCTTGGCCTACAACCGCAGCAGCGTTGTGCTGACCGAACCTGCCGCCAGGCAGGTGGCCGTTCAAAACCTGCTCAGGGTCATCCGTGAAAATAATTACGATGGGATAAATATCGATATTGAAATTGTCAAAAGTTCCGGCCGGGACTATACACCGGAGATGGACGGGTTTACACAATTCATTAAGGAACTGTCGGAAGAAATGAAACCACTGGGCCAAAGGCTTGACGTCTGCCTGATCACTCTTGTGGATCCGCCGACTGATGCCGCTCAAATCTACGATTATAAGGCTATCTGTGGTTTGGCTGACAGGGCCGTGATCATGGCTTATGACTATCACCGGAAAGGAACCCGGCCCGGCCCGGTTGCGCCCCTGCCCTGGGCGGAGGATAACATCAAGGCCGCCCTGGCGGCAGGATATTCACCCCAGCAGCTATCACTGGGGATCCCGGGCTACGGCTATGATTGGCCTGAGAATGGAACTGAGTGCGATGTTGCAGCAATGAAGGATGTTTCCAACTTAATTGAAGAAAAAGGACTGAGCGTGAAGTGGCACGATGACTCCAAAACCCCCAGTCTTGCCCACGCTAATCGAGAAATATGGTTTGAAAACGACTGCTCCATAGAGGAAAAAATTAACCTTATGAAAAAATACCAGCTAGCCGGCTGTTCCATGTGGCGATTGGGTTATGACAACGATTCATTCTGGCAGGTTATTAGTAGTAAGGGTTTTAAAAGAGTCTTTTAATGCTTTCTTTTAATGCTTATTAAATCTATACTTAAATGATTAACTAGTTCTGTGCCGTAGCCGATGGTATGGGCGGCATTGATTACGGTGAGCTGGCCAGTTCTAAGGCTATAGAAACACTAAGGGATGAATTTAAAGCAGGAAACCCAGGAACTGAAACTGAGGAAATACAATGGGGAGTGGAAAATAGATGAACCGCAACTCAAAAAAACAAACGAGTATTATGAGTAAATTCCTGTTTATACTGACCCCGGTGCTGTTAATAACTGCTGTTTTTTTATTAAGCAGCGGGAATCTGGCGCCGCTCAGGACGTTATTGTATCCTGTGACTGGCCTGGCAGAATTTTTTGGCAATGAAAGTAGTTTTGAAGAACAGAATTTACCTGTTGAAGAGACACCGGCCGGGAAAGCGGAGAAGAGCATCAATTCAATGAGCCCGGAACAAATGGCCGGCCAGTTGATGCTGGTGGGCTTTAACGGTCTTGAACCTGATTATTACATCTCCCGCATGATCAACTTGAGAAATATCGGCGGGGTTGTTTTGTTCGGCAGAAACATAGAGAGCCCGGTCCAGGTTGCCGAAATGAATAACCAGTTACAAAGCATGTCCCTTGCTAACAATAACCTTCCTTTGTTTATTGCTGTTGACGAGGAAGGGGGGGAATTAAGCCGTTTCGAGGGTGTGATCACCTCCTTTCCCGGCCCAGCCCGGCTCGGAGAGCTTGGCTCCCCTGACGCGGTGGAACTGGTTGCGGCCGGTACGGCCGGGGAGCTGGCAGCTATGGGTGTAAATGTCAACCTGGCGCCGGTGATAGACGTCGGCCGCAGCGACAGTGTCATGGCCGGGCGTGTATTTGGTAACACCCCTGACCTGGTTGCCGAACTTGGGGCTGCGGCGGTCAACGGCTACAGGAAAGGCGGTCTCATCCCTTGTGTCAAACACTTCCCGGGCCTGGGCCGGTCTGTTCTTGATACACATGACGA
>JAQVXL010000039.1:10755-22279 GCA_028709235.1 Desulfotomaculaceae bacterium | reverse complement strand
ATTATAACACATTACGACAAATTACGCAATAGAAAGCGAAAGAAATTTGACATTTTTTCAATAAAAAAAGCCCTGTTTTCAAGGCTTGTAGAGATTTCTATATTTGAGTAAGTGTCAAAGACCCGGGGACAAAAACGTAAAAACATTGTATAATGTTTAAAGGACAAAGTTTTTTCGCAAAATGGTTTTTATGCTCCGGGAGGAAATTTTGCTTTAAAGAAAGAATAAGTTATTACAAGGAAAAATAATTATTATAAGGGGGAATGGCATTGCCATTAAGTCCACAAGCAGTTGTGAATATTGCCGTGCAGGCCGCTGAAAATAAGAAGGCTATGGATGTGACTGTTCTTGACATCAAGGCAGTATCAGTTATAGCCGACTATTTTGTGATTTGCAGCGGGCGTACGGTTACCCAGGTGCAGGCGATAGTAGAGAAAATCCAGGAAGAGTTAAAAAAAGAGGGAGTTATTGCCTTTGGCCGGGAAGGTTACCGGGAAGCCAACTGGGTGTTGCTGGATTATGGTGATGTTATTATCCACGTATTTCAGGAAGCAGAGCGGCAGTTTTATAACTTGGAGCGCCTGTGGGGCGACGCTCGCGTTGTTCCAGTTCCGGTGAACATTTAGCTGCCTGCTTGAAGCCGCGGCCAGCGCTGAATATGTGCCGGCGGCTGGGTCAAATTGTGTTGTTGACAGATCCGGATCTATGTTTTATAATAACTATCAGTCTTGCTTTGCAAGGTCTGCAATATGGGGGCGTGGCGCAGCTGGGAGCGCGTCTGAATGGCATTCAGAAGGTCAGGGGTTCGATCCCCCTCGTCTCCACCAGGGAATTAACTCGTTTCTGAAAAGAAACGAGTTTTTTCTTTTGGCGCTTTCGTTTTACCCCAACCCAGATACTTAAAACTTCCTTCTGGACGGCTTGGGGCGATGCAGACACATTAAGTCCATTTCCGTCCCAGTATTATTACTAAACATGGAAATATGGTGTAATCTGTAGTATTATAGAAGAAAACTATTTGAGAGATACCATGCTGAATTATACCGTGCCAGAAGCGGGAGAAAAATAGGGCAGCGGCAGCCGCATGGTAACGCTGTACTGTGCCGCCGGATGGAAACCCAGAACCAGACCTCCGAGCCGGGGCAGGCCGGCGCCGGCGAGGGGATCGTCTGTGTAAGCTATGAGGCTTATGACGGCGCCTGGGGTGATTTTAACAAACATATCAACGAGCAAAGCGGTGACCATGAAATCGTATCGGCTAATCAGAGCAGGGCCATGCCTCTGGAACTGAAGAATCTGACCTATCTCATACCCCTGAGTTTCCTGGGCCAATCTCAAAAGAGCTCAGGTAAATATGACGCCGCAATGGAAGTGACAATGCTGCAAGTGGGATGGGCCAAAGACGCGGACCTGATTTATGATGAAAAGACCGGATACCTGTTAAAGGAACTGATAGCCAGGGAAGCAAACTGGAGATTAAAGTCAGGTACGATGACAAGACCGATTCCCTGCGACTGGAGGGGTACAAAGACGGCGCTCTCGATCTATTGTTTGAATACAGCAGGATGCCGCAGGGCTATGCCGCCCAGTATTACCTGGAAACGGTCACCGGCATGGATCTAGCTACGCCGGTATATGGTTGGTGTACATATAAACTCATCTTTGCCGGCGTCAATGGCTCCTGTGCCAGGTTTGACAACGTTTCTGCCCAACCCGATTCCATTTTTGGCGTCATTCCCGATTCACAAACCTTTATCAATGGCGCTGACCAGTGGTTCACCTTAACTGACGGGAAGTTTGTGGGAAATCTGGGCGGGAATCAATTTTAACAGATAATATGAAAAAATAAAAGAGGGTCATGATGAAGAGAGCAATCATACTGCTGCTCTGCCTGATGCTGGTTGTGCCCGCAACAGCCCATGCCGTGCAGGGGGATCTGCCTGTTTTTTATCAAGGAGCTTCCGATTGGGCCAAACCCGAACTTGAAAAAGCCAATGAGCTGGCACTTATCCCCGCCATCTTGCAGGGCGTTGATATGACAAAACCAATCACCCGGGAGGAGTTTGCCGAGCTGGCGGTAGTGCTCTATGAAAGGGTTGCGGACAAAAAAAGCGAGGCGGTTTCTCCCAACCCCTTTACCGATACGGCAAATCCGCAAATACTGAAGGCCTATAACCTGGGTATCACCGCGGGAACCTCTGCCACCACCTTTTCGCCGCAAGTGCTGATTAACCGGGAGCAATGCGCGGCCATGCTGTTCAGAGCAATTAATGCCGTTCACCCGTCAGGAGATTACAGCGTAGCGGGCATTAAGGATTTTCCCGACCAGAAAGATATTTCAGAGTGGGCAGTTGAAGCAACAAAATATATGAATAAAGTGGGCATTATTGCCGGCGACGCCCAGGGTAATTTTATGCCAAAAGCAACTACAGCGGCCCAGGAGGCTGCCGGATACGGCATGGCTACCAGAGAGCAGGCCATCGCCTTATCCCTCAGGACCCATGATCAAGCGCCGCAGATTAAAGGATCCAGCGCGGCCAAGGCCAATCCCGAGGCCAATGGCAGTGAAACAACAAGCGTTAATTCCGGCGCCAATGGGTCGGGAACGGCAGCGAACAGCGGCCTCTTACCCGCAGATATAAGAGCTAATATGCCGGACGAATGATTTGTATGTTGATTTCCTGAAAGGGGCCAAGGACTTTAACGCGCTCAAACAGGATGACGGACTGACTTACGATGTATACGGCATTAAGGATGGATTTGTGATCGAGGTGATCGTTACAGAAAGTGCGGGAAATCGTATTTTCATCATGCCGGAGAAGTATTTGCATTAACAAAATGAGGGGAGGCCTTTTCCCCACCCGCGTGGGTATTTTAGCCGAACCGTAAGAAGAATATTAATTGCATGTAAACCTCTGGTTCCGGCAGGGATACAGAGGTTTTTTCTTTTATTTGGGAGCAAGACAAATTTCACTTAGAATTCTTTGGATTAATTTGCACATTGCATTAAGATATGAGATATTAGATAAGGTATAATTAAGATGATTTGGCGGCTGGATTAATCAAGGGGGAACTAATTTGAAAGCGAAGTATGATTTTAATGAAGTAGAAAAAAAATGGCAGGGTCGCTGGGCTGAAGTTGATCTTTACGCCGTGCCGGACTATTCCGACCGGCCCAAATATTACTGCCTGGAAATGTTTCCTTATCCTTCGGGCAAACTGCACATGGGTCACGTCCGGAACTATTCCATCGGTGACGTGGTGGCCCGCTTCAAAACCATGCAGGGCATGCATGTGCTGCATCCGATGGGGTGGGACGCCTTCGGCCTGCCGGCTGAAAACGCCGCCATCAAGCACGGCGGTATTCATCCGGCGGACTGGACCGTTGATAATATAAAAAATATGCGGGAACAGTTGAAAATGCTGGGCATCAATTATGACTGGAACAGGGAATTTGCCACCTGTGACCCGGAGTACTACCACTGGACGGAATGGCTCTTTCTCCAGCTTTACCATCAAGGCCTGGCTTATAAAAAACTGTCTGCCGTAAACTGGTGCCCGGACTGTGCCACCGTACTGGCCAACGAGCAGGTAGTTAACGGGGGCTGTGAGCGCTGCAAGACGACTGTGGAGAAGCGGGAACTGGCCCAGTGGTTTTTTAGGATTACCGACTATGCCGACCGCCTGCTGCAAGACATGGAGCTCCTGGCCGGCTGGCCGGAAAAAGTGAAGATCATGCAGGAAAACTGGATTGGCCGCAGCGAGGGCGCGGAAATCGATTTTCAAATAGAAGGATCGGCAGATATTTTAACAGTATACACGACCCGGCCGGATACTGTTTTTGGGATCACCTACATGGTCCTGGCGCCCGAACACCCGCTGGTGGAAAAACTGATTGCCGGTTCGGAAAAAGAAGCGGAGATCAGGGCCTTTGTCCAAAATATTAAAAGCCTGAGCGATATCGACCGTACTTCAACCGAGGTGGAGAAGATCGGCCTGTCCCTGGGAGTCAACTGCATCAATCCCCTGACCGGGGAAAAAGTGCCGGTCCTGATCGCCAATTACGTCCTTTTAGAATATGGCACCGGCTGCGTTATGGGCGTGCCGGCCCACGACCAGCGTGACTTTGAATTCGCCAGGAAATACAATTACCCGGTGCGGGTGGTGATTCAGCCCCCGGGGGTGGAATTGAAACCGGAAGAAATGCAGTCGGCTTATGAGGAAGAAGGGTTCCTGGTAAACTCCGGCGCCTTTAACGGGCTGCCCAATCAGGAAGCAATCAAGGCGATTACAGCTTATCTGGAGGAAAAGGGGCAGGGCCGCTTCAGAGTGACATACCGGCTGCGGGACTGGCTGATCTCCCGCCAGCGCTACTGGGGCGCTCCCATTCCCATCATCTACTGCGATAGGTGCGGGATTGTGCCGGTGCCGGAAAAAGATCTGCCGGTGCTGCTGCCTATGAACGTGGAGTTTAAACCAACCGGGCGCTCGCCCCTGGCGGACAGCCCCGATTTTGTAAATACAACCTGTCCCAAATGCGGCGGCCCGGGAAAAAGGGAAACCGACACGATGGATACCTTTATGTGCTCTTCCTGGTATTATTACCGCTATACCAGCCCGGGTGAAACAGAGGGTCCCTGGGACAAAAGCAAGGTAGACTACTGGCTGCCTGTGGACCAGTATATCGGCGGGGTGGAACACGCCATACTGCACCTGTTGTACTCACGTTTCTTCACCAAAGTGCTCTACGACCTGGACCTGGTAAGCAACCAGGAGCCCTTTACCAACCTGCTCACCCAGGGCATGGTCCTGAAAGACGGGGCGAAAATGTCTAAATCAAAGGGCAACGTGGTCAGCCCGGAAGATATCATTGCCCGTTACGGGGCCGATACGGCCAGGATGTTTATCCTCTTCGCGGCGCCGCCTGAACGGGATCTGGAGTGGAGCGATCAGGGAGTGGAAGGCTGCTTCCGCTTTTTAAACCGCGTCTGGCGGCTGGCGCAGCCTTTAGAGGAAACACTGAAGCAAGCGCCGGGCCGGCCGGCCGCGAACCTGGTGGGAATAAACCGGGAAATGCGCCGCATTACCCATAAGACGATCAAGAAGGTAACCGAAGATATCAGCACCCGCTTCAATTTCAACACGGCAGTCAGCGCCATCATGGAGCTGGTCAACGCCCTGTACCAGTTCAAAGAAGGGCCTGAATCAGACCGGGACCCGGCTGTCCTGAAGGAAGCGGTGGACTCGCTGCTGCTGCTGCTGGCGCCCTTTGCCCCCCATATCACCGAAGAAATATGGGAGGCCACCGGGCATGAAGGCAGCGTCCACCTGCAGGCCTGGCCGTCCTATGATCCGGAGGCCCTGGTAGAAGACGAGATCACGATAGTGGTGCAGATCAACAGCAAGGTGCGGGACCGCATGCTGGTGCCGGCCGGTATGACCGCCGGAGAAATGCAGGAGAGAGTAATGCAAGACCCTAAAATATTAAAGCTGACCGAAGGTAAGAAAATAGTCAAGATCATCCCGGTGCCGGGCAAGCTGGTCAATATAGTTGCTAAGTAAGATAATTCCCGGTATATTTTACCGGCAATGTTTTTTTGCCGCAATCAAAATTTCTGCTTGTGCTCCGCCCGGCCATACAGTATACTAGTGTTAATCTATATAGGTAAAGTCTATGAAGGAGAAAAGTAGACCGGACCCAGTCCTCCAGGGAGGGAGTGCCGTCGATTGGAAGCACACCCAGGACATGACCTGTTGAAGTTCTCTCCGGAGGCGCCGGCTGAAACCGCAGTATGCGGCAAGTAGGTTTGGCCGTAATCTCCCAACGTTAAAAGGGAGGGGGTATCGGAATGTTTATTCCCGTACTCTTGCCGAGGGGGTGCCGTGGCTTTTGTCATGGAACCAATCCAGGGTGGTAACGCGGAAAGCTTAAAGCTTCTCGTCCCTGACGGGCGAGAGGTTTTTTATTTGGGATTATGGCCTTCCCATACGCTAAAGAGGACCATTTTGTGGCCAATTAGGGTGGTACCGCGGAAACCTGCCGTTTTCGTCCCTGTTAGGGGAGCGGCAGGTTTTTATATTTTTATCTGAATAATTTTATCTGAATGGAGGTCTATAAGATGGTAGTGGTAATGAATTTAACAGCCGGATCGGAACAAATTGCGGCTGTTCAACAAAGGCTGGAACAATACGGTTTTGAAATCCATTTTATCCGCGGGGTGAAGCGCCTGGTCATCGGCGCGGTGGGGGACCGCCAGGAGATTGCTTCCCTGGGATTGGAAGCGATGCCGGGGGTGGAAAGAATAGTGCCTATTATGAAACCTTACAAGCTGGTGAGCCGGGAATCGAAAGGGAAGCCCAGCACGATCAAGGTGAAGGACGTGACTATTGGAGACAGGTCTCTGGTTGTTATCGCCGGTCCCTGCGCGGTTGAAAGCAGGGAACAGCTGCTGGCCGCCGCGATCAGAGTGCGCGCGGCGGGCGCCGGCATTCTGCGGGGGGGCGCTTTCAAGCCCAGGACTTCCCCTTACAGTTTCCAGGGGCTGGAGGAAGAAGGGTTGAAAATTTTGTCCGAAGCGTCACAGGAAACCGGCCTGCTTACCGTAACTGAAATAATTGATGAGGCCAGCCTGGAATTGGCGCTGAAATATGTGGACATGGTCCAGGTGGGGGCCAGGAATATGCAGAATTTCCAACTGCTGCGCCTGGTAGGCCGCTCGGGCAAGCCGGTCATATTAAAGCGGGGTTTTTCTTCTACTGTCGAGGAATGGCTGATGGCGGCCGAGTATGTTGTGTCCGAGGGTAATGAAAACGTGGTTCTCTGTGAGCGGGGCATCCGGACTTTCGAAAATGCTACCCGAAACACCCTTGACCTCAGCGCCATTCCACTGATCAAGGATCTGAGCCACCTGCCGGTAATCGTTGATCCCAGCCACGCCACCGGGGTGCAGCGGCTGGTGGCGCCGATGGCCAGGGCGGCGGTAGCGGCGGGCGCCGACGGAGTGCTTGTAGAAGTCCACCCTGAGCCGTGCAAAGCCCTTTGTGACGGGCCCCAGTCACTGACGCCGGAAGATTTTGACCAGCTGATGGTTGAACTGAGAATGGTGGCGTCTGCTGTAGGGCGTGTTGTGGGGGGAGGCTGTATCTAATGACCAGGATCGGCTATCTGGGGCCGGCAGGCACATTCTCGGAGGAAGCTGCCATCCTTTATGCAGCAGGCCGGAAAATTGAGATTGTCGGCTGCCCTTCGCTGGAGGACATCTTCAGCGATGTGGCTGGCGGCAGGCTTGATGAAGGGGTGGTGCCGGTGGAGAATTCAACAGAGGGAGCTGTGGGGGCAGTCCTGGACCTGCTGGCCGGTCCCTATCAGCTGTGTGTACGCGGGGAGATCTTTCTGCCTGTCCGCCAGACACTAATGGCCAGGCGCGGCCTGCGGCTGGAGCAGGTGGAAAGAGTTCTCTCCCATTACCAGGCCCTGGCCCAATGCCGCGGCTTTCTCCGCCGCAAGCTGCCCGCGGCTTTATTAGAGGAATGCGCCAGCACGGCGGTGGCCGCCGGCCGGGTTGCAGCCGGCGCCGGTCCCTGGGCGGCTCTGGGGCCGGCCAGGGCAGGCCGGAAATACGGGCTGCAGGAGATAGCGCCCAATGCCAACGACTACCCGGACAACGTGACCCGCTTTTGGATCCTGGGCCGGGAGCCGCTGCCTGTTAAACCAGAGCAAAGTTATAAGACATCAATTGTATTTGGCCTGGGCCACCGTCCCGGAGCGCTGTACACTATCCTGCGTGAGTTTGCCGAGCGGGGGATCAACCTGACCCGGATTGAATCCAGGCCGGCTAAAAAAAACCTGGGTGAATACCTTTTTTTCATAGATCTGATCGGTGGGCAAGAGCAGCCCGTGGTCCGGCAAGCCTTGCGCCAGGTGGACTCAATAACTCTTGGTTTGAAGATTTTGGGCTACTACCCGGTCAAAGATTAAAGGGTCAGGCTTTTTATTAAGCCTGACCCCTGAAAACATCCTCATCACCCGCGCCAAAATTAAGCCTCTTTCAAATCATACTTATGGATCTTGCGGTAGATGGTGGCCCGGCTGATGCCTAAAGCCCGGGCTGCCTTGATTTTCCCTTCGTCGTTCCAGCCAAACTTGTCCAGCGCCGCAGCGATAGCGTTTCTTTCCAATTGGGCCAGCTGCAGCAGCCGGCCGTCGGCGGCCATGACGTCCCTGGTTTTTTTCCTGATGCCCTCGTGAATTTCGGGGGTAAGACTTTCCAGTGATATCAGCTGTTTTTCTTCCAGGTTGATGGCGTATTCGACCGTATAGACCAGTTCCCTTACATTGCCCGGCCAGTGGTATTTGAGGCAGGCTTTCATGGCCTCGTCGCTGAATCCCCGGATATCTTTTCCCAGCAATTTGCTGAACCTTTTCATATAAAAGTCAAGAAGCAGCGGTATATCCTCCGGCCGCTCCCGCAGGGGCGGTATTTCCAGAGGAATGACACTGAGACTGTAGTACAGATCATCCCGGAAAAGATTTTTCCGCACCAGCTCCTGCAGGTCATTATTTGTGGCCGCGATAACCCGCACATCCACGGGAATCAACCTGTTGCCGCCTGCCCGCTCAATGCGGCGGTCCTGCAGGTACTTTAAAAGCTTGGCCTGCAGGTACAGGGACAGGTTGCTGATTTCATCAAGGAAAACAGTGCCGCCGTCGGCCAGTTCGAACTTGCCTTGTTTGCCGCCCCGCCTGGCGCCGGGAAAAGCCCCCTCATCGTAGCCAAAAAGTTCGGTTTCCAGCAGGTTTTCCGGGATGGCCCCGCAGTTTATGGACACAAAGGGCTTATGTCCATAGGGCCCGCTGGCATGGATGGCCCGGGCGAAAACCTCTTTGCCGGCGCCGCTTTCCCCGATCAGCAGGATGGTCTGGTTATCGGCAGATTTACTAATAGCTTTGGATTTTACCTTTTTAAATGCTTTGCTGACACCGATGAGTTCCTCAAAATCAACCATTTCCTGGGTGCTCATAATTTCGTAGGCCAGTCTCTGGGTTTCCTTGAAGTCGCGGAATGTCGCCACGACTCCGGCTATCGGGCTGTTATCTACTTTGATCGGCCTGGCCGTGCTGAGGAGATGCAGCCTGCGCCCGCCAAAATTAAATAACACTTCCCGTGAATCAAAACCTTTCCCTTCCTGCAGCACTTCATAGAGGGGCAGGAAGGGAAATATTTCTCTGGCATCCTGGCCCAGCACATTTTCCTTTTTAGTGCCGAAAAGAAGCTCGGCGGATTGATTGAAATGGGTCACCAGGCCATTTCTGTCAACTGCCACGACACCTTCATAAACAGCATCAACAAGCGCTTCCAGACGTTTAGCCATGACCATCCGCTCAGCCGTAATTTCCCGCTCCAGAGCTTTGCTGCTGATCAGGTCAGCCATCCGCCTGACAAACTCGATCAGTGAATCGGTGTTCTTTGATAGCGTTTCTTTCTGGACATCGTCAAAGGCGATCAGGCTGATCGTCCCGATCACCTGGTCTTCAGCGGTGATCGGGTATACTATGGAAGCGCGGTAAAAACAATGCCCTGACAGGGGGCAGGACTGGCAAATAGAATGGAAGCCGGCCTCACTAATAAAGATATGGTTTCCGGTTTGCAGTACATGTTTATTAACCAAACCGCGCAGTAAGCGTGACCCCACATCGTTTCTGATGATCCCGGTTCCCGCCACGCGCACCAGTTTGGTATCGATTATTTCGACTTCTACTTTTAACACCGAGGCGATGGCCTCGGCTACCTTCTGGCCGTTTTCACTGACCTGGGCAAGCCTGGACATAACTTATAACTCCTTGATCATAGATCAAACATTTTTATTAATATTCGCGACACTCATGTATTTTCCTACTTTGTTTAAAAGAAGGTTAATACAGGTTAATAACCGGCTGAAAAAGAAAAATCCCTTCATTCGGCTGGTAAAATCCTGGCCAAAGACGGGATATGTACTTTTTATAGATATTGATCACTTGTACCCTTCAAGCTGCGCTTTGGTCAGCGGAATTCCAGCCAATTTCCAGAGCCTTTTGGTTTAAAGCCTCGGTGCCGCGGGGAATGCGGGACATCAGCGCTGCTGTTAATGACTCTTTAGTGACCACGCCGGTAGCTGCGGCCAGGGCGCCCAGGGCCACCACATTGGCCACCATTTCTTTGCCCAGTTCTCTGGCAATTTTGCTGTAGGGTGTTTTAAAGATCCTGGCAGCTGTGGGCGGTATTTCTTCGATATGGGTGCTGTCCACCATCAGGATGCTGTTTTCATCCAGTTTGCCGATGAACTTTTCGAGAGCCTGCCGGCTCATAGCCAGAAGCACATCCGGTTTGGTTATCAGCGGGTAATCTATATCCCCGTCGCTGATAATAACTTCGGCCCTGCTGGCGCCGCCCCGTGCTTCCGGGCCATAAGACTGGGTCTGGATGGCGTTTTTCCCGTCTCTGATTACTGCTTCCGCCAGTATTTGGCCCGCCAGGATCAGCCCCTGACCGCCTGTGCCGCTAAGTAATATTTCACAATTCTGCGCAGACATGCTTATTCCCCCTTAGATTTCCCTTGCGCTTTAGCAATTAAACGATCATAAACTTCGGTATATTCCGGCGCTTTTGTCCGATACAGTTCGCCGATGACAAATTTGCCCTGCAGCTGTTCCGGGGTCATGCTTTTGGCTTTGTCAACGAAAACCGCATGCTCTTTCTGCCACACCAGCATATCGTAGCCGCCGCCCATCTTGTTGCGGCGCCCAAAGGAAACGGGGCAGGCCGTGACGGCCTCGATCAGGCTGAAGCCTTTGTGTTTGGCCCCGGCCGCGATCAGATTGGTGAGCATGGCCGCGTGGTAGGTGGTGCTTCTGGCGATATAGGTGGCGCCTGCCGCCCGGGCCAGTTCCGGCAGATCAAAGCTGCGTTCAATAGTGTGGTAGGGCGCCGTGGTAGCGAAAGATTCCAGGGGGGTCAGAGGCGAGTACTGGCCTCCGGTCATGCCGTAAATCTGGTTGTTAAAAATTATGGCGGTCAAGTCAATATTACGCCTGGACGCATGGATCAGGTGGTTTCCGCCGATGGAGGCGGCGTCCCCGTCACCCATCAGTACAAACACGTTGAGCTCCGGTTTGGCCATTTTGATCCCGGTGGCAAAGGCCAGGGCCCGGCCGTGGGTGGTGTGCAGCGTGTTGAAATCCATATAGCCGGCCGCCCTGGAAGAGCAGCCGATGCCGGATACGATTACGGTATTGTCCTGGTCACAGCCTATTTTTTCAAAAGCCCGCACCATAGCGCCCAGCACGATCCCGTTGCCGCAGCCGGGACACCAGATATGGGGCAGTTTTTCAGTACGCAGGTATTTTTCAGTACTATTCAGCATGTTTTTTCACCTTGACTTCTGCTTTGATCGTCTCCAGGATCTCATCCGGCTTGATCATTTCTCCGGAGACCTGGTTAATGCCCATTACTTTAGTATCATGGCCGGCAACCCGTTCTACCTCGCC
>JAQVXL010000039.1:8413-10655 GCA_028709235.1 Desulfotomaculaceae bacterium | reverse complement strand
CCCCAGCGGGCCTGCATGATGTCTCCCTGGGCGGTAGCGGTGGGAATGCCGGTGCTGGGACCGCAGCGCTGAACATTGACTACCACACAGGGTACCTCTGCTATCGCAGCGAAGCCCAGGTTTTCCTGTTTTAAAGAAAAACCGGGGCCGCTGGTGGCGGTCAAAGATTTGGCGCCGGCCAGAGAGGCCCCGATAACGGCGGCCATGCTGGATATTTCGTCTTCCATCTGGATAAACTTGCCGCCAGCCACAGGCAGCTTTTTGGCCAGTATTTCGGCAATCTCGGTAGAAGGGGTGATCGGATACCCGGCAAAAAAACGCGCTCCCGCGGCCAGGGCCCCTTCGGCGATGGCCTCGTTGCCCTGCATTAAACGGGCTAGCGGAATAATTTCGGTCATTGTCTAATCCACCTTTACAAAAATAGCGAAGTCGGGGCAATGGTTTTCGCAATTGCGGCAACCGGTGCAGAAAGCCTCGTTGGCTACGACAGCTTTGCCGCTGCCGTTCATGTCCAATACTCTGGGGCAAAGGGCCGCGCAGATACCGCAGCCTTTGCACTTGGCGGTATTAATGAAAACTGTCCGGTAACTGGCTGTAGCTGTAGCTGTAGCTGTAGCTGTAGCTGTAGCTTGTAATGCCATAAAATTTCACCTCAAATCTTTTTCATAAATACAATATATTTATTTGTAAAAACTATATCAGATTGAGATTAAAAACTGCATTGCCTGTACTTTGTTGACATCTCATATTGAGATTTATCTCAAATTAATACAAAATTTATCTCTATCTATATTTTACTCAATTTGGCCTCAATGTAAAGGATTATTTTTATATAAATCGGGTAAATCCTAAATACATTTAGAAAAGGCTGGTGGATTCGATGATCTGGGGCTATGTTTACCGCACCATTTTTGTATATTTCCTGGTCTTGCTGGTGCTCAGGATGATGGGGAAGCGGGAAATCGGCCAGCTTTCCCCTTTTGACTTTGTGGTGGCCATTATTATCGCCGAGCTGGCCGTGATGCCCATCGAGCACACAGACAGGCCCCTCTGGCAGAGTATCCTGCCGCTGGCCATATTAAGCGCCCTGCACATTGTCCTGTCTTATGCCACCCTGTTCAGCCGGAAATTGCGCTGCCTGATCTGCGGCCATCCCCAGGTGCTGATAAAAAATGGGGCCCTGCTGCTGGGAGAAATGAGAAAGGCCCGTTATAATTTGGATGACCTGGTGGCCCAGATGCGGGAAAAGGGGATTGTGGATCTGGGTGATGTGGAGTTTGCCGTGCTGGAGACTTCCGGGGAGCTGAGCATCATCTTAAAATCCCAGCACCGCCCGGTGACGCCGGTGGATCTGGGGATTCCCACCGCCTATGAAGGGCTGCCCACAGTGCTGGTGATGGACGGTGAGGTGATGAAGAAAAACCTGGAAGAAATTAATTTGGATGAGACCTGGCTGCAGAAAACATTAAGGGAGCGGCAGCTCACTGTCAATCAAGTGCTGCTGGCCACCCTGAGCACCGACGGCCGGCTGTATGTCAGCGAAAAATAATGGCAAATTTTTGTAATATTTTTCTTGGCAAAAAGGAGGAAATAGTCGCAACTGGCAGAATTAACCTGATATGATCCAGATCGAGAAAAGACAACAATTAATCCTGCTGATCCTGGTTGGCATCATTTTATTCGGCGGCGGGTACAGGCTGGCTCAGGTCCAAAAGGGCCCGGCGGTTGAACCGGCCCTGGAACGGCCTGCCCCGGAACAGGCCAGTGTGAAAAATTTCAGCGTGCATGTGATCGGGGCCGTGACCAACCCGGGCGTGTACCGGCTGCCGGCCGATCAGAGAATTGTTGACGCGGTGAGCCTGGCTGGGCCCCTGGCGGAGGCCGATCTGGACGCCCTGAAACTAGCGGCCAAAATCGTTGACGGGCAGGATATCTATGTGCCTTTTCAAGGCGAGCAGAGCGGTCCGGCCCCAGCGGGCGGCCAGCCGGCGGCGCCTGATCGGGCCGGAGGCGGCGTTTTTTCAGCGGGCGCCGGCGCCGGGACGGCCGGCCTGCTCAACATCAACACGGCCGATCAGGCTCAGCTGGATACCCTGCCCGGCATCGGCAGCGCGCTGGCCCAGCGGATTATCCAGTACCGGGAAACAAACGGCCCTTTTCAGGCCATAGAAGATCTAAAAGATGTTTCCGGGATTGGCGACAAAAACTTTGAAAATATGAAGGACAGAATAACCGTGTATTA
>JAQVXL010000039.1:0-8313 GCA_028709235.1 Desulfotomaculaceae bacterium | reverse complement strand
GCAAACAGTAACCACCCCGTCAACCCGGTAGTTGGCCGCCAGGTGCAGGGCGATGGCGCCGCCCATAGAAAACCCGATCAAAAAGACATGGGCGCAGCTGCTCTGGAGCTGGGCCAGGCCCGCCGCCGCTGTGCCGATCCAGTCCGCGCTGCTCTTGCCCCTTAAATCCGCCGGCCTGGTACCGTGACCATCCAGCAGCACCCCTGAAACGGTCAGGCCCTGGCCGTGCAGGTATTGGCCCAGAGGCAGCATTTCCAGCGGTGAACCGGCAAAACCATGTATTAAAAGACACCCGGTGCTGCCGCCGGGCAAGTAAAATTGTTCTACTCCGTGTTTTACCGCGATGGCGATTACCCCCAGAAAAAGAAAAAAGCTTCCAATATTATATCTTACCAGAACAGGTTTAATCAATAAGCAGATCAGCACCGGCTCACAGCGGGGATTTTTATGAACAGGCCTGTAGTTGCGCTTACGGTTTTTTTTATAGCCGGCATTCTAATAGGAGAAACAACCGGCCTTAACGGGTCTGCGGCTTTGCTCCTGGCTGCCCTGGCTGCTGCCGCCGCCGCTGCCGGGTATTTACTGGCCTGGCGGCACAACAGCCGGCTGCTGCTGGTTGTTTTTCTGCTGCTGGGCCTGTCTCTGGCTCGCCTCTGGGTGGCCGGCAGCGAGACCGCCCTGATCAATTACGACGGACAGCGGGTCGTCTTGACCGGCCGGGTGGTAGCTGAGCCTGACGTCCGCCCCGATAAAGTCTATTATTTGCTACAGGCCCAGCAGCTGACCAAATCCGGAAAAACCGATCCGGTATCAGGCACGGTCCGTCTGCAGTTAAAAGAGACCGACCGGGTTTTTGCTTACGGTGATCTGCTGACCGCGGCCGGGCTGCTGGCCCGACCCGATCCCGCCGGCAATCCCGGTTTATTCGATTACAGGACCTACCTGGAGCGCCAGGGCATTCGGGTGGTTTTAATGGCCAGGGGAGATCAGGCTGTCCGCAAGATTGGCGCCGGCGGGTCTAACCCGCTGCAAAAGGCTGCCTTGCTGGTCAAACAAAAAATGTCGGCTGCCGCCACTCATTCCCTGAGCCCGGCCCAGGCCGCAGTTTTAAACGGGCTGATCTTTGGCGTCCAGGGCCTGATTGACAGTGAAACCAGGCGGGCCTTCTCTGAAACCGGTGTGGTCCATATCTTAAGTGTCTCCGGGCTCCATGTGGGGCTGGTGTTGGCTGGCCTGCTGGCGCTGCTGCGGCTGCTGCGGCTGCCGCCGGTCTGGACGGCACCGCTGGCCACGCCGCTGCTGCTCACTTATGCCCTGATGACCGGCCTCAACCCGGCGGTGCTGCGGGCGACGATCATGGCCCTGCTGTTAGTCTGGGCCCATCATTTTGGCCGCGACCAGGACTGGCCCACCACCCTGGCCCTGGCCGCCCTGATTATTTTAATCCGCAACCCGCTGCAAATTTATCACCCTGGATTTCAATTATCTTTCGCCGCCACCTGGGGCATTTTATATCTGGGGCCGGTTTTAACCAGCGCCGGCCTTAAATTGTTCAGAGCCCCGCCCGGCCGGGCCGTCCGGCTGGCTCTGCAGGCCCTGGCCGTCACTCTGGCCGCTCAGTTGGCTACCATGCCGCTGGTGGCCTGGTACTACAACCTGGCCTCGCCGGTGTCCCTGATCGCCAACCTGATGGCCGTGCCCCTGACCGGCTTAATCATGCTCCTGGGCCTGCTGGCCGCCTTTCTGGGCCTGGTCTGGCTGCCCCTGGCCGCCCTGGTAAATGTCAGCACAGGTCTGGTTTTAGATTTGTTTTTAGCCCTGATTGCTTTTTGCCAGGCACTGCCCGGAGCGGTTATTTTTCTTTCTACGCCGCCGGCGCTGCTGGCCGCGGCCTGGTATGCCGGCCTGCTGGCGGTGGTAAAGGTGCATTCCGGCGACTGCAGCCAGGCCCTGGTCCAGTTCCTTAAAAAGTGGGCGCCGGTGGGAGCGGCTCTGGCTGCAGCCCTGGTATTACTCTGGTGGCCCTGGCGCCCCGGGTCAGACCTGATCGTCCATTTCATCGACGTGGGCCAGGGTGACAGCATCCTGGTGCAGACACCCGGCGGCAGGAACATGCTGATCGACGCTGGCGGCCGGCCCGGTGAATTCAACACAGGGACCGGCGCCGGAGACCAGGTGGTGGAGCCTTATCTCAGAAAAACCGGGGTGCGACGGCTGGATATTTTAATGCTCAGCCATCCCCATGAGGACCACAGCGGGGGCGCTGTCTGGCTGGCCAGGCGGTTTCCCGTGAAAATGGCGCTGGTTACACCTGCCGGCGCAGCGGCGGCGCCAGGACCGGCAGCGGCCGACAGCCACCAGCCAGAGGGTGCGCCGGCAGCTTACACAGCCCTGCTGGATCATCTGGCGGCGCGGGATATCCCAGTGGAAACAGCCCGGGCCGGCGACCGGATCGCCCTGGACAGCAAGGTAAAAATAGAGGTCCTCTCGCCGCAGGCAGCCGCAGCCGGGCCGCCGGGCGCCGGCCTGAACAACAGCTCCCTGATCATCAAGATTTCCTATGGCCGCAGGTCCTTGATCCTGACCGGTGACGCGGAACTGGAAGAACAGCGGGAGCTGCTGGAGGGAGAGGCAGATTTAACAGCCGATGTGCTGAAGGCGCCCCACCACGGCAGCCGCTCCCTGCTGCCGGACCTGATCGAACAGGTGCAGCCCGCAGTGGCGGTCATCTCCGTTGGCGCCTATAATACCTTCGGGCACCCGGCCCAGACCACACTGGACCTGCTCCAGGCCGCCGGCGCCGCTGTATACCGCACGGACCTAGACGGCGCGGTGATCATCCGCACAGACGGCCATAATTTAGAAATCACCAGCGGCAGAAAAAACAAATAAGACGGTATGATTATCACCCTGCTGGTTACCATAGCTAAAAGGAGTGATCACATGGACAGACAGCCGTGTTTTGACTGCAGGCACTTCGACATCTTTGACAGTCACGACGACTCAGATGACAGGTGCAAAATAGGCCGGGCAGTCACCCATATGAATTGTGAATTCCGGGAACCCTTCACCATCCAATCCTGTCAAGAATCATAAAATTATAATCAAGCTCATATTAATGATCCCGGCGGCTTAATTTGTTATAATAGTCTGAAGCAACCGAGGGGGCTATTATGGATATATTTGTAACCATCGCCGAAGGTAAGATCCGGGAGGCCGCGCTGCGCGGAGAATTTGACAACCTGCCCAACAAAGGCAAGCCCTTAAACCTGACTGACATGACCCACATCCCCGCAGAACTCCGGGCGGCTTACACCATCCTCAAAAACGCCGGCGTGCTGCCGGAAGAGATGGAACTAAAAAAAGAAATAATCTCCCTGCAAAAAATGATTGACAGCTGTCATGAAGAAGAAAGAGGTTCACTACAAAGAAAACTGACCGGCAAGATGCTTAAATTTGATATGTTAATGGAAAAAAGGACATTAAACCGGACCCTGGGCTCATACAAAAGCAAAATATACAACAAATTAGCCGGGTATTGATTTGTTGCAACAATAAAATAGATATGCGAAAATTATTGCATTTTAGGTGCAATAAATTTTTTGTAAACAAACTTACATATATTGCATGAAACGACATATATTTCAATGCAAATATGTTAAAATAAATTATATTTTTAACATATTTGTTATTTTAAAGTTGTTTATATTGAATTCAGGCAGGAGCAGGATAGACAAGATGATTACTTCAGTTGTTCCGTCGTATGTCTTTTTTGTTATAGGGACTGTCATTGGGAGTTTTTTAAACGTGTGCGCGTACCGCATTCCCAGGGGTGAGTCACTTTTGTTTCCACCTTCCCACTGTGCCCACTGCGGTCGGAGAATAAAGACCGTTGACCTGGTGCCGCTCCTCAATTTTTTCTGGCTTAAAGGCCGGTGTCGTTTTTGTGGCGGTAAGTTCGGCATCTCCCATCCCCTGATTGAGCTTTTGACCGGTGTGCTCTTTATGACGGCCTGCTTGCGCTTCGGCTTAACTATAGAGCTCATTAAAGCGCTGTTGCTCGTGTCTGTATTAGTTGTAATTTCTATTATTGATCTGGAATATTATATCATTCCGAATAGGCTAATAGTATTTGTCCTTTTTTTGGGGGTGGTTTTTGTCATATTTACAGGCCAGCCGACCATTTTTTCAGCCCTGATTGGTTTTGGCTCGGCCTTTTTATTTTTGCTGATCCTGGCATTGGCCAGCCGGGGAGGTATGGGCGGTGGGGACATCAAGCTGGCGGCTGTGATCGGCGTGTGCCTGGGCTGGCCCAATGGGCCGACCGCTGTTCTGCTGGGATGCCTGCTTGCGGGGCTGGCCGGTTTACTGCTGATATTGCTGCGGGTAAAAAACAAAAAGGATCTGATTCCCTTTGGCCCTTTTCTCGCGGCAGGGACCTTGATCATGTTCTACAGCGGGTCTCAGATCAATTCCTGGTATATAAAGAACGTTCTATTACTTAGTTGGTTAGCAGGAATCTCCGGGAGGGTATCCTGGTGAACGCGAAGATGGCGTCCGGCGCAGTATTGAGTGATCTACCCGGGTACAAGGATCTCTTGCCGGCTGACAAAATAGATCTGAATCTTCTTAGCCTGATTCCGGAACATTTAATACGCAGATATATGCTGATTCCGGTCAAGAAGTCTGGAAACCGTTTGTTTGTTGCCATGACTGAACCCTTTAATATCCTGGCTCTTGACGATCTACGGCTGTTTACCGGCTATGATATAGAGCCGCTGGCCGCCGGTAAAAAAGAAATAAAAATGCTTATTGAGAAACACTGTGGTACACCGGAAGTTGAAATGGTGATGCAAGACCTGGGGATTGAGCCGGAGCGCGGGGAGCCGGCTGAAATCCCGGAAGCAGAATTTATTGATCAGGCGCCTGTGATCAGGCTGGTTAACCTGATCTTGACCAGAGCTATTGATGAGGAGGCCAGTGATATCCATATTGAACCATTTGAACAATTTGTCCGGATCAGGTACCGGATAGACGGTCTCCTGAGCGAGGCCATGAATTTGCCCCACAAAATGATTTTCCCTGTTGTCTCACGCATAAAGGTGATGGCCAACCTGGATATTGCCGAGCGTCGTCTGCCTCAGGACGGCCGGATCCCATTAAAGCTGCACGGCAGCGACATTGATCTGAGAATTTCCACGATGCCGACAATGTTTGGAGAAAAGGTAGTGATCCGGGTTTTAAATAAAGGAAACGTTAAAAAATTCAACCTGGCGCAGCTGGGCTTAACCAAGTATAATCTCAAGCGTTTCCTGAGTTTTATCAGGGCCTCGCACGGGATGCTGCTGGTGACGGGTCCGACGGGCAGCGGCAAGACTACCACTCTTTACACGGCCTTAAATGAAATTAACACCATTGACAAAAACATTATTACCGTCGAAGACCCGGTGGAATACACCCTGGCCAACATCAATCAGACCCAGGTAAATGAAAAAGCGGGCATTACCTTTGCTAATTACCTGCGGTCCATCTTGAGACAGGATCCGGACATTATTATGATCGGTGAAATAAGAGATCCCCAGACAGCCGAAATTGCTGTGCAGGCGGCTGTCACCGGTCACCTTGTACTTTCAACCATCCATACCAACGATGCGCCGGGAGCTGTGACCAGGTTGATCAATATGGGCATAGCCCCTTTTATGGTGGCCTCCTCGGTCACAGGCGTGGTTGCCCAGCGTCTGGTGCGCCGGATCTGTCTGCACTGCAAACAGGAAAGTAAGCCTGATAATAAGGAAAAAGCCTTTGCCGGCCTGGCGCCGGGGACAAGCCTGTTTGCCGGCGCCGGGTGTGAAATCTGTAATTTCACTGGCTATAAAGGCCGCATCGCAATTTATGAGGTGATGACGCTGTCGCCGGAACTGCAGAATATTATTTTGCAAAACGTCTCCACGGAAGAAATCAAGCAGGCGGCTGTCAGCGCCGGCATGGTCACTCTGAAGGAAGACGGGCTGAAAAAAGCAGCCGCAGGCCTCACCACTGTCAAAGAGATTATGCGCGCCTGCCTGAGAGAATAAAAGCCAAACTACTAGACAGCCATACTGTCGGTTTGCCGGAGGGGATCACATGCCTCAAGTATTCAGTTATAAAGCCAGGAATTTGTCCGGCCAAATGGTGTGCGGGAAAATTCAAAGCAGCAGCCCCGGCGCGGTGGCAGCCCTTTTGCGTGAGAAGGATTGCTTCGCGGTGGAAATCAAGCCCGCCCGCAATGCTGTTTTTGGCAGAAACAAGATTTTAAACGTAAAAATCGATATCAAGAGCATGGCGGTTTTTTGCCGGCTGTTTTCCGCCATGTTGGATGCGGGGGCGCCCCTTCTGCATTGCCTGAACATCCTTGCCCTGCAAACGGAAAACCAACGGTTAGCAAGGATCCTGCGAGAGGTGATCACCGGTGTGGAGGAAGGGAAAAGTCTCAGTGATGCTTTTCGGGCGCACCAGGGGCGCCTGCCGGAAATTTTCATAAACATGATCGCCGCAGGTGAGGTAAGCGGTACGCTGGAACAGGTTGTGGCGCGCCTGGCGACACATTTCGAAAAGGAACACCGGTCAAGGGAAAAAATAAGGTCGGCCATGACGTATCCGCTGCTGCTAGCGATCATGATGCTGGTCTCTGTGATTGGTATCCTGGTTTTTGTAGTCCCCGTCTTTAGCGGCATGTTTGAGTCAATGGGCGCTGAACTGCCGCTGCCCACCCGCATTGTTACCGGTTTGAGCAGCGCCCTGGCATCTTACTGGTACTTGATCCCTCTGTCATTTGCCGTCTTGTACCTGGTTTGGCAGTTGCTCAGCGCCCGGCAAAGTTCAAGCATAGCCATGAACAGGATTCTGCTGAGACTGCCTTTGCTGGGGAAGGCAGCCCGCCTGACAATAACAGCCAGGTTTACACGAACACTGGCCACTCTCTTAATGAGCGGCATGCCCCTGATGCAGTCCCTGGCGGTGGTGGAGAACGTATCCGGCAACACTCTGGTGGCCCAAGAGATCAACAAAGTCAGAATTAACGTCGGGGAAGGAGAAAGGATTGCCCCCGTGCTGAAGAGGAGCTCCCTGTTCCCTCTCATGGTCTCGCATATGATCGCTGTCGGTGAGGAGTCAGGCCGGTTGGACAGTATTCTGGAAAGGCTGGCTGTTTATTACGAGGAAGAGGCGGAGAGACTTTTTGCCGGTTTTTCCAATCTTATTGAGCCGGTATTAATTGCCGCGATGGGTATAATGGTTGCTTTTGTCGCACTTTCTACCTACTTGCCCCTGTTTGGCATGGCTGATATCATGCAGGCCGGGCCAGGGGGAGGGATGTGAGAATAAAAAGAAGGGGGGTGAAATAATGATACGCAGGTTGTTGCGCAATGAGAAAGGCTTTACTATGGTTGAGATGATGGTGGTGATGATTATCATTGCCGTGCTTGTGGCCGGCGGGATCAAGTTTTATCAAGGCTATATAGAAAACGCCAAAGTAACCAAAGCCAAAGCGCAGATCAGCACCATGCAGGCGGCCCTTGACACCTACTATGCTGAAAACGGCGCCTATCCCTTCGGTGACACGCTGGTGTCCCAAATGTTAAATGCCGGGCTTGTTGTAGGACAAGACGGTACTCTCGACGTGGCTGATCCCTGGGGCGCTTCAAGTTATTACATATATAATTCCGGGGATGAAGATAATTTCTACATCAAGTCAGGTAAGGAGAATGTGCAAGGACAGGAGGGCCATGTGGTCTATGGTGAAGGCAGCGGCGGGGTATCAGAGGCGCCGGTAGTGGGGACACCATCAGCGTCATCAGAGCCTTAAAAAAACTGAGGGAAAGGTGAAAATCTTTACCCCTCAGATTGTGGACAGGCTCAAGGTGTGCGTCGCAGTAAGGAATGGGGACATATTCTGAATTCGAATGTGTCCCTATTCCGTTTGTCTTTTTTGCCCAAATCAACTATACTGGTCTTAACATACAGCATACGGGGGTTATCGATGGAGCTGGATAAACGCTTGGCCGCGGCCGCTGCATTCGTGCCGGCGGGGTCTGTGATTGCCGATATCGGCACTGATCACGCTTACCTGCCCATCTATCTGGTTGAAGCGGGTCTGTGCGAAAGGGTCATTGCTACCGAGCTGAAGTTCGGGCCTTTCCGGTCGGCGCTGCGGCAGGTGGCGGCACATCAACTTGATCACAAAATTGACCTCAGGCTGGGAGACGGGCTGACGGTATTAAAGCCTGCTGAAGCCCAGGTCCTGGTACTGGCCGGTATGGGCGGCAATACCATCAG
>JAQVXL010000096.1 GCA_028709235.1 Desulfotomaculaceae bacterium | reverse complement strand
ACCCAGGCTATCTGCCACATCGGCAGCGCGTCCTGTGATAATGAGGAAAACTATCTCTTCCAAAAAATGCAGCGTGCTTTGGGGGTCATCAATATTGACCACCACGCCCGCCTCTGACACTCCTCCACTGTGGCCGGTCTTGGCCAAACGTTCGGCAGGGGTGTTATGACCAACAGTTTTACGGATTATAAAAACTCTGACGTATTTTTAATTATCGGCGCCAACCCTGCGGAAAACCACCCGCAGATCATGCGCCATTTAGGCATTGCCGTTGGTACCAGGGGCGCCAAGGTAATAGTGGCCGACCCCAGGTTTACTAAAACGGCAGCCAAAGCTGATATTCACGCGCCGCTGCGCCCCGGCACTGATATCGCGTTCCTCTACGGCATCATGAACTATGCTATAGAGAACGGCCTGTATTTCTATGATTACGTCCTGAACTATACCAACGCTTCCTTCATAGTAAACCCGGAATATGGTTTCAGCGACGGCTTGTTTACAGGTTTTGCCGACGGCAAGTACGACACGAAAAAGTGGGCATACCAGATGAACGGAGATGCGATTGCCAAAGACCCGACCCTGCAGAATCCCCAGTGTGTGTTCCAGATCTTGAAAAGGCACTTATCCCGTTATGATCTCAAATCAGTATGCAGGATCACTGGCACACCCGAAGATATTTACAAAAAAGTTTGTGAGCTGTACTGCTCCACCGGCAAGCCTGATAAAGCCGGCAACCTCATCTATGCTATGGGTATTACCCAGAGCTCGCACGGCAGTCAAAATGTGCGGGCTACAGCTATGCTGCAGCTCCTGCTGGGCAACATCGGCATCGCCGGCGGCGGCGTCAACGCCCAGCGCGGTGAGTCAAACGTGCAGGGTTCCACTGACCAGGGCATACTTTACCACCTGTTGACAGGATATCTTGCAGCTGTGAATGCTACAGCGCACACCAACCTTAAGGAATATCTGGAAAAAGAAACGCCCAAGAGCAGCTTTTGGACCAACAAGCCCAAGTTCCTGATCAGTATGCTGAAAGCCTGGTACGGGGACAAGGCTACCAAAGAAAATGATTTTTGCTTCGACTATATTCCCAAACATGACGGCAAAGACCACTCTCACCAGGCGATATTCCAGGACATGTCTGAAGGTAAAATCAAGGGCTACTTTGCCTGGGGCCAGAACCCGGCGGTAGGCGGACCCAACTCCACTGTTGCCCGCAAAGCCCTGGAAAACCTGGACTGGATGGTAGCCGTAGACCTGTTTGAAACTGAAACAGCTTCTTTCTGGAAACGTCCGGGCGTCAACCCGGCCAATATCAAGACCGAGGTATTTCTGCTGCCCACTGCTTTTTCCTATGAAAAGGAAGGCACAGTGGCCAACAGCTCGCGCTGGATCCAGTGGCGCTGGAAAGCCGTTGAGCCGCCCGGGGTGGCCAAAAGTGACCTCTGGATCGCCGATAGGCTTTTTAAAGAGATCCGCAACGAATACAAGGCCGGCGGCAAGTTCCCCGCCCCGATCCTGGATATGGCGTGGGACTACGACATGCCCGGGCACGATGAACCTGATATTATCAAAATAGCTAACGAAATGAACGGTTATAATGTAGCGGACGGTTCTCTGCTCGACTCTTTCGCCAAGCTCAAAGATGACGGCACAACAGCGTGCGGCCAATGGATTTACGCCGGCTACATGTTTATCGACCCCGAGCTGAAGGTGCCCGCCTCGCACCGGCGCAGCAGAGAAGATAAAAGCAATCTGGGCCTTTTCCCGAAATGGTCCTTCGCCTGGCCGGCGAACCGGCGTATCGTTTACAACCGCTGTTCAGCCGACCCGGCAGGCAGGCCCTGGGATCCGCAACGGTCACTGGTTGCCTGGAACGGCGCAGCATGGGAAAACAACGATGTACCTGATTTCGGTTTTAAAGATGCGGCAACAGGCGCTTTTATCACCCCGGACAAATCTGCCGCAAACTGTTACATCATGACCACCGAGGGTGTCGGCAGGCTGTTCGCGCCTACCGGATGTAAGGACGGCCCCCTGCCGGAACACTACGAACCGGTGGAAAGCCCGGTAGAGAACCCGTTGGGTAAACAACAAAGCAATCCGGTGACTGTAAAATACAAGGGTGATTATGCTAAAATCGCGCCTACGGCGTCCCCGGACTTCCCATATGTCGCTACGACTCACCGGTTGCTTGAACACTACCAGAGCGGCGCCGTGACCAGAAATTGCCCCAACCTGGTGGAATTACAGCCGGAAATGTTTGCGACAATATCTCCGGCCCTGGCCAGTAAACTGGGGGTTAAGCCGGGTGATATGCTTTCTGTGAGCTCCATCCGCGGAGAGATTAAATGCAAGGCTAACGTGCTGCCGATAATTAAGCCCTTCAAGGTGGCAGACAAGGAAGTCGAGCTGATCGGCCTGCCCTGGCACTACGGTCACCAGGGAATAGCAACAGGCAGCTCAGCCAACGACATCACACCCAGCGTCGGGGATCCAAATACGATGATACCAGAATCAAAAGCTTTCCTCTGCAACGTAAAAAAAGCGTAAAATAATAAACACCTTAAATCAAAGCAGAAATAGGAGGTGTAACGATGTCAAAAGGTGTCCTGATTGACGTTACCAGGTGTATCGGCTGCCGCAGCTGTCAGGTCTCATGCAAATCATGGAATGACCTGCCGGCTAAGATGAGTGAGTTTTCCAACAACTGGGACAGCCCTGGAAAATTGAGCGCAGATACCTGGACCAACGTCAACTACTATTTGATCGAAGAAGGCGACCAACTAAAATGGCGCTTTGTAAAAAAACAATGCATGCACTGCAATGAGCCGGCTTGTGAATCAGCATGCTTTACCCACTCATTTGTTAAGACAAAAGAAGGGGCGGTTATCTACAAGCCCACCGACGCGAACAAAGACTACTGCGTCGGCTGCCGTTACTGTATGGTCGCTTGCCCGTTCGGCGTACCGGGCTTCCAGTGGGATAAAGCTTTCCCCTACGTGTTGAAATGCCGTTTTTGTTACGACCGCATGCAGGAGGGACTCGAGCCCGCCTGTGTGTCGTCCTGCCCTACCCAGACCTTAACATACGGTGACAGGGACGAACTGCTGGCCCTCGCCTGGAGCAAGATTAACAATGACCCTAGATACGTTAAACATGTCTACGGTGAAAAAGAATATGGTGGTACTTCCTGGCTTTATATATCCGACGTTCCTTTCGATAAAATCGGCTTCAGGACAGAAGCTTTCGGCCAGCCTGTTACCCAGAGGTCCATACCGTCTCTGACCTGGGACGTGCTCAAGTGGACTCCCGCCATTTTCTTCGGCTGGGGCGCTGTCCTGACTATCATGCGCGCCTACACCAAGCGCCGCGCCGAGGTGCACAACGAGTCTGAACTATATGAACCGGTTGATAATAAATAATAAATTTAAACAAACTGGAGGTGAGATATAAATGCAATTAGGACGCCACTTTACTTTCAGATTGACTGGTTTCAGAAAGCTGCTGATACTGTTCGTGCTGATTGCTGTTGGAGCCGCTCTATATCGTTTTGTTTTCGGCCTGGGCGCGGTGACCAACTTGAGCGACGAGTGGCCCTGGGGACTGTGGATTGGTTTTGACCTGCTCTGCGGCATCGCTCTGGCCGGCGGCGGCTTTAGCACCGCGCTGATCGTGCATGTGCTGCATAAGGACAAATACCTGCCCATCGCCCGTGCCGCTTTAGTAACTTCGATGCTTGGCTATATCATAGCGCTGGTCAGTCTTTTCCTGGATATCGGCCGCTGGTATAACTTCTGGCGCCCGTTCTTCTACTGGGGTTTCCACTCAGTGCTGTTTGAAGTATTCTGGTGCATTGCCATATATACAACTGTGCAGATACTGGAGTTTGGCGATATCTTTTTCGAAAAATTCCGGGTGCCTGCCCTGCAGAAAATATTGCACAAATTAATGCCTTTCCTGCTGATACTGGGCATTGTGCTGCCTTCGCTGCACCAGTCCTCACTGGGATCGCTGTACATTGTCGCCGTTGACCGGTTATATCCGCTATGGTGGTCTATGATTATACCGTTCTTCTTTGTCTGGTCCGCCTTCTTCCTCGGGCCGGCTATGGTCACCGTAGAAGGCACCCTGGCGGCCAGGGCATACGGCAGGGAACCTGAGACAGATGTTTTTTCCAGCCTGACAAAAGTCACATTAGTGATGCTGATTATTTACCTCATTGTTAAAATTGCCGACCTGGTATACCGGGGCGTACTTGGAATGGCCTTTAACGGTGCATTTGAGAGCAATATGTTCCTGATTGAGATGATTGTGTTCATCATCCTGCCGATCATTATGTACGCCACACCTTCTATACGCAACTCGCAAAACGGGGTTCTGATCGCATCCATCCTGGTGGTTGTCGGTGTTGTTTTCAACCGGATGAACGTGGTATTTACCGGGATGGCCAAGGCTATGGGCGGCAGTTACTTCCCCACCATCTGGGAGTTTGCCATCACTATCGGTATGTGGAGCGGCCTGGTGTTAGCATACTGCTTCATTGTTGAGAACTTCCCTATCATGGCCAAGGAAGACCATACGCACGGCAGTGGCCACTCTGTCGGAACAGGAACAGGATTTCAGGCCTAGTAAGCCCGCAACCTTGCAACTTATATGATCTTAATAATGCGACTGGGGAGCAGTTACCTGCTCCCCAGATTATTTTTCATGCAGGGCGGGATGAATCCCGCCCTGACAGCAAATCCCCTGCATTGTCAGAGTATCAACTTCAACCTCAACGATCAGTTTCGCAACATGTGTGCGGCATTCCGATCGGGGACATACTCCGGCCTTTCAACCGGTGTGCTATATGCAATAATGCGACAAGAGCATTGGTACCCTTCTCGCACACATTGATTGGTATTTAATTAGGTTTTTCCTGCGCAGGTTTTTCCTGCGCAGGTTTTTCCTGCGCAACATTTGTAACCTGACTGACCTCCTGGCTGACCACTTCCTTTACCTGATTAACTTCTTTTTTAACTTCTTCAAAATCTGCAAAGCTAGCCGCTGAAGCCCGTCTGAATTCATTCATTGTTTTACCCAGCGCCTTCCCCATTTCGGGCAACTTGCCGGGACCAAATACGACCATTGCTATGACCAGTATTAAAACCAGCTCTGGCATTCCCAGGTTTGGAAACATAATACCACCCCTCTTAGAAATAGTGGAGCCTGATCTAATTCTATTTCGGATGCAGCAAAACCACAATATGATATTAACGTTCGGAGTTTTTATAAATATTCCTGCAAAGGTTTTTAGATTTAATGATTCTCCGGCATATCCATTGTAAAACGGCCCAGTTTACCACTCCGGAACTCTTTTAAAACAATCTGAGCCGCTTTTAAAGTGTCCAC
>JAQVXL010000038.1 GCA_028709235.1 Desulfotomaculaceae bacterium | reverse complement strand
AACGTCTACTCCCACTCAATCGTCGCCGGGGGCTTGGAGGTGATGTCGTAGGCCACCCGGTTAATTTCCTTGATTTCGCTGACGATGCGTGATGATATAGATTCCAGCACTTCGTAAGGCAGGCGCACCCAGTCCGCAGTCATGGCGTCGACGCTGTTCACCGCCCGGATTACCACGGTATGAGCGTAGGTGCGCTCGTCCCCCATCACACCGACGCTCTTCATGTCCGGCAGCACCGCGAAGGACTGCCAGATCTGCCGGTAAAGGCCGGCTTTGCGGATCTCCTGTTCTACAATGGCGTCCGCTGCCTGCACCAGGTCTATTTTTTTCTGCGTAATCTCACCCAGTATGCGTACGGCCAGGCCGGGGCCGGGGAAGGGTTGGCGCCAGATAACTTCCTCGGGCAGGCCCATCTCCTCCTCACCCAACGCCCTCACCTCGTCTTTAAACAGCCAGCGCAGCGGCTCCACCAGTTCAAAGCGCATATCTTCCGGCAGGCAGCCGACATTATGGTGGCTTTTAATCACGGAGGCGGTGGCTGTACCGCTCTCCACCACATCGGGGTAAAGCGTGCCCTGCACGAGAAATTCGATGTCCCCCAACCTGGCGGCTTCATCTTCAAAAACCCTGATAAACTCCTCCCCGATGATCTTCCTCTTCTGCTCGGGGTCGGTCACACCAGCCAGTTTACTCAGGAACCTCTGGCGGGCATCTACAAAAATAAGGTTCATTTTAAATTTTTCCCTGAATGTTTTTTGCACCTGCCCGGCCTCGTCTTGGCGCAGCAGGCCGTGGTCCACAAAAACGCAGGTCAGTTGGTCCCCCACCGCTTTTTGCACCATAACCGCAGCAACGGATGAATCAACTCCGCCGCTCAAAGCGCACAAAACTTTTCTGTCCCCCACCTGCCTGCGTATCCCGGCAATAGTCCTCTCCAGAAAAGAACCCATCCTCCACAGCCCGCGGCAGCCGCAAATATCATAAAGAAAAGCTTGTAAAATATCCTGTCCTTTAGGTGTGTGCACAACCTCGGGGTGAAACTGCACGGCGTAAAGATTTTTGCCTGGTTGGGCCATAGCCGCAACAGGTGCTTTTTCTGTACTCGCTGTAACGTGAAAGCCGGGAGGAGGCGATTCCACCAGGTCTCCGTGGCTCATCCAGCACTGTTCGACAGGACCAAGGGCAGATAAAATATCCCCACTATCCAGGACTATTAGTTCAGTCTTCCCGTACTCCCGGTGGTTAGCCTGTGATACCTGCCCGCCCAACTGCTGCGCCATCAGCTGCATGCCGTAACAGATACCCAGTACGGGAATCCCTATCTCATAAAAAGCCGGGTCACACACCGGGGCATTGTCCTGGTAAACACTGGAGGGACCACCCGAAAAAACAATCCCTTTGGGCCTCTTCTTCTTTATTTCCTCAACTGGTGTCGAAAATGGCATCATTTCGCAAAATACCTTTAACTCGCGGATGCGACGGGCAATCAGATGACTGTATTGGCCGCCGAAATCAAGGACTATAACCAGTTCCTGTTCAGGCAGATGCATGCCTTACTCCCCCTCGTTCATATATACTTTTGGACTTAGAACCATGATGCATGGAAGATTCCTGTAGCGACCACTGTAGTCAAGGCCGTATCCCACTACAAATTCATCCGGAATAACAAAACCGTTATAATCGATCTCCACCGGTACAGTCCGGCGTGAGGGCTTGTCCAGCAGAGTACAGATTTTGACGCTGGCCGGGTCGCGGGATTTTAAGTTTTCTGCCAGGTAATTCAGGGTGAGGCCGGTATCGACTATATCCTCTACAATAATAATGTGGCGGCCCTCAATCCCGTATTCCAGATCCTTTAGAATACGCACCTCGCCAGATGATTTAGATGATGCGCCGTAGCTTGAAACAGCCATGAAGTCATACTGGGCCGGTACGGATATTTTCCGGACCAGGTCAGCCAGAAAAATCATAGCGCCTTTTAAGATTCCAATCATCAGCAATTCCTTGCCGGCATAATCACTGGAGATACGTTTGCCCAGTTCCACGACCTTGACGTGGATATCCTCCTCGGAAATAAGAACGCGTTCACAGTCTGGATGCATCTTGCAGCCTCCTTTGATAAATCTGCAAAAAAGCTTATGACTTTCCGGTTAATACCTTTCTTATGTCAAACATTATATCTTGTATGCTTTTATTAATAAAGGAAAAAAAAGATCCGGCAGCGCTGGCACGGGCCTTTAAAATACTGCCGGGTTTACATCAGGCGGATTAATTGTTATATTTTTGTCATAGTCCCAGATGCGCAGGTTAATTTCAATGCCGCCGGCGGGGTTTTGTTTATCCCTGGCCTGGAGCGTGGCCTGCCGCAGGCGGTAATCTTCGGGGCTTAACCATACCTTATAATAATAATCGCTTAAACGCAGTTCAAGAAAGGGATCCATCAAGTTGGGGCGCATTTCCAGGAGAATCAGCTTCTCACCGTTTACCTTTTCCAGGCCTATATACTTCAAATCGGGGACATCTTTGAAATTGAAATAGGCCAGTGGATTTAGTTCAGCGTAGAAGAGCTCTGAATCAGACAGTTTGTTTCCAGGCAGAGAGATCCATTGGCCGGTTTGCTGATCCTTGATATAAGCGGTATCACCAACCTGGACAAACTCAATGGGTGTGTTCATCAAGACCCCGGTCATACGCACCTGCTCCGGGGCCACCCGTTCCCCTTCCACCTTACTGAAAAAATTATTGCCGGTGTTCTCTGCCGTGGTCAATCTGGTTTCTGTCAGGTAGCGGAAGCTGGCGCTGGACCTGGTTTTTTCGATACCGGTCGCCAGCATTTGCTGCGGCGGCATCATCTTTCCTACGCCCCTGGACATAAAAATACCGGCGCCCTTGATTACCAAGAATAAGAACAGAACCAGGGCGAGCGCAAACAATGCAGATCTTTTATTCAGAACAACCCACTGCGGTCGCAGCACGAAGATATCCTCCTGTCCTAATGATGATTAACTTATCCCTATCATACGAGAACGAGAAGGGAATTATGACAGCATACCGAAAAGCTATATAGTAAATAATTCTATTAGGAAGTGTCGGGGTATGGGTCGGATGGCGCCTCATGCCCCCGGGCAAATTTGTTGAGGAGCTGTAACTATGGAAATTAAAGACATGCAGAGAGAAGTGGACAACTGGATCACCCAGTTTGAGGAAGGCTATTGGAGCCCTCTTTCTATGATGGCCCGGCTGACCGAAGAGGTAGGGGAACTGGCCCGGGAAGTCAACCACCAGTATGGCGAAAAGACCAAAAAGCCGGAGGAACCAATCGGTGATCTGGCCCTTGAGCTGGGTGATATTTTGTTTATCGTGGTGTGTTACGCTAATTCCTTAAATATTGATCTCGAAGACACCTTTAAGAGGGTACTGGCCAAGTACCGCTACCGCGACAGCGACAGGTGGACCAGGAAGGAATAACTTTATTTGTTTTTTGTACCCGGTTATATTACAATTTAACCAGATAATAATAGTCAAGTATCACCTTAAATGATCATTATTTTTGGGAGGATTATTTTCAATGGCCGTAATTATACCCATTAAGGGTCTGCGTTATAACCCACGTAAAGTGGAAAACATGGCTGATGTTGTAACACCACCTTACGATGTCATTGACATCACAGCCCAGGAACATTATTACAGGCGTAGCCCCTACAACATTATCCGACTGGAATGCGGCAAGTTACTGAGTGGAGACAACGAAAAAGACAACCGCTATACCAGAGCGTCGGACGATTATCAGGACTGGCTGCGGGAAGACGTCCTGATCCGGGAAGAAAAGCCTGCCATATACCTGTACGAGCAGGAGTTCACCGCGGGAGGGGAAAACAAAATCCGCAGCGGGATCATCTGTGGTTTCAAGTTGGAGACGTACGAGAAAGGCATAATCCTCCCCCATGAAGAGACTATACCCAAACATAAGGCTGACCGGCTCGAGCTGATGCGCGCCTGCAGGTCCAATTTCAGCCCCGTCTTCAGCCTTTACACCGACCGGGAGAACAGGGTTGTGACCGCTCTAAAAAACGCGGTAAAAGGCACACCGCCGGAAATAAACTTTACTGACGACTCAGGCGAGTCGCACAGTATGTGGGTGGTTACTGACCCGGACGCTATCGGAGAAGCGCAGCGGATCATGGCAGACAAACGCATCTTTATCGCAGACGGACACCACCGTTACGAAACCGCTTTAAACTATAAAAGGGAACGGGAAACCAGCGCCGGGGACGGTGAAGAAACTACTGTAAGCGCTGCCAGTTCATGTTCCTCCACCCCCGGGGGAGCGGTATCTTCCTTGACAGAGTTTGAACCTGCTTACAACTACGTAATGATGACTCTGGTCAACATCTATGATCCCGGGCTGGTAGTACTACCCACCCACCGCCTGATCAGAAATGTAGAATCACTGGATATAAACTGCCTTATTGATCAGATCAAAGAAAACTTTGCCGTTGATGAATATGATTTAAAACCGGATAAGGGGAATTTCCAGCAGCTTCTGGATCTGATGGAAAAAAGGGGCCTGGGTGAACAGTCCAGCGATGAAACACAAAACGGGGAAGGGCGCCGCCACGTGTCCGGCCTGTACGCCGGTAATAATAAATTTTACCTGCTCACTTTAAGGGAAGATTTAGACCTGTCGCAAATGATGCCGGCAGAAAAATCTCCTGCCTGGCAGAAGCTTGACGTATCCATCCTGCACACCCTGATCATTGAGAAGTTCCTGGGCATCTGCGGAGAACTCAGGGCCAGGGCCGACCATATTACCTATACCCGTGAGGAAGAAGGCGCCCTGGAAGCTGTGGACAGGGGCGAGTACCAGCTTGCGTTTTTTCTGAACCCCACCCTGGTCGAAGAGGTTACAGCCATAGCGGGTCAGGGAGAAAAAATGCCCCAGAAAAGCACCTTCTTTTACCCGAAACTGATCACAGGGCTGGTAATAAACCAGTTATAAAAGGAAAAGCCGTCCAGCAGGACGGTTTTTTTATGAAAGTAGGATTGTCAACTTATGATTGTCAACTAGAAACTGAGCCAGTCGACAAAGATTTTCAATCAGTTCGTTTCTTTTACAATATCATTATAAATATCGTTACGAGGCCTTGTCTTTCATTAAAATAACCTTCACCGTTTGGAATAAAATTGCCAGGTCCTTCGCCGGAGAATATGACTTTGTGTAAAGCAGGTCGTATTTCAGCTTGTTCTCGGCGCTGGTGCTGTAACGCCCGGCTATCTGGGCCAGGCCGGTGATGCCGGACTTAACGTTCATGCGGAAGGCATATTCGGGAGTTTCACTAACGAGTTTACTGACAAAAAAAGGTCTTTCCGGGCGCGGCCCCACTATGCTCATGTCGCCTTTTAAAACGTTCAGCAGCTGCGGGATCTCATCAATCCGGGTTGCCCGCAGCAAGCGGCCTACCCTGGTTACCCTGGGATCATTTTCGGAAGCCAGCACAGGTCCGCTTTCCTGCTCCGCATCTTCCACCATAGTGCGGAATTTATACAGAAAAAACTGTTTTCCCTGCAGAGTAAGGCGCTTTTGCCTGTATAAAACAGGCCCGCGGGAGTCCAACTTGATGGCGGCGCTTACCACAACGCAGAGTGGGAATGTGATTACAATTGCCGCCAGTGACAGCAAAATATCAGTTATCCTTTTGATCACAACGGATTCCTCTGGTATGCCGAGGCGCCCCACTGAGAAAACCGGCACGTCGTCCACCTGGTCAAGCTTGGACTGGATCAGCATAATCTCGTATAAGTCAGGCACAAGATAAACTCTAATATTTTCGGCCACGCAGGCGCAAACCACCTCAGCCTTGTATTCCTGCGGCAGGTTGGAGCAGATAAAAACCTGGTCGGGCTTCACCGCCACAAGGCAATCACCTATATCCAAAGCTCCCCCCAGCACCGGCCATTTATGTAGAGTATCATCAAGCATTCCATGAGCACGCGCTGAACCCTCATAATATTCTGATTCGTACACGACTATTCCAGCTACTTTTATCTTCCCGCCGATTGCCGATTCCAGCTTTTCAGCCAGCGCCTGAGCTTCAAAGGACTGGCCCACCACAATTATTTTCCTGGGGCACTGCAAACGCCGTTCGAGATGCCAGGCTCCTCTGCGCCAGAGCGCCAGCAGGATTAACTGGATCAAGGGAGCTGTAAGAAGAACAGTACGGGGGAAAGAGAAACCGCGCAAGAAAAATGATAAGGCCATAGCAACCAGGGCTTGAAAAAAAGCCACACAGATCAACGAGGCAAATACTTCTGCCCACCGCCACCGGTAGCCTCCATACAACTTGTAGAAATATAAAAACACAAAAGCAGATAAGGTCAGCCAGGGCCAGGCGGAAAGGTAAGAAGCAAAGTTATACCCGGGAATATTCCAGCCGAATTTAATCAAGAAGGCCAGGATATAGCCCAGGTTGATCAGGGCCAGGTCAACAATTATAAGTGTTATTCTAAACAGCACTTTGTTTTTCTGAATTTCCATTAAATACTCCCACCGGCATTCTGACAAATCAAAATTTTGCTAAATAAAGCTCCCTGTACTGGTCTACCATTTGATTTATGTTAAATAATCTGCATGCTCTTTTGCGGCCGGCCTGGCCCATAGCAAGGCGCTTTCCCGGGTCGTAAATTAGGTGCAAAAGGGCTTTCTCAGCTTCATTTACATCCAGTTGTTCTATGAGCAAGCCCGTTTCACTGGGTACTACCAACTCACCAACTCCGCCAACAGCGCTGGCAACTACCGGGCGCGACGCCATCATTGCCTCGATTATGGTCAAAGGCAGGCCTTCCCAGCGCGAAAACAGGACAAATATATCGAAATCCCGGACAAGTTTTGCCGCTTCCTCCCTGGTACCCAGCAAAAATACCCGCCCGCTTAAACCTTTACTGTTGATAAAATTTTCACATTCAGGCCTTAACGGCCCGTCACCGATTAAGACGAAATAGAGGCGCCCTGCTCCCGTACAATTTTGGCGGCAGATCATCCCTTCGGCAACTTTCAACAAGAAAAGCGGATCTTTTTGAGGCGCCAGCCGGGCTACTGTCCCGATAACAAGATCATTTTTTTTAATACCCAGTTCATTCCGCAGCAGCCCCTCCTGTGTCTCCGGCTCCGGCAGGCCATTGTAAAACACCACTAATTTATCGTCAGCTGCGATTTTTAAATTTCGGGCCTTTAACAAATCATATTCCGATACACAGACAACTTTGGTGCTGACCGTGCCCGCTAAACGCTCTATCCAGGTATAGCATAAGCGGCCGCTCCAGTGCTGGTATTCGTTGAGAACCCAGCCATGAGCTGTGAAAAAAATCTTAGGCACACCGGCCAGCCAGGCGGCCAGGCGGCCAAGTATCCCGGCCTTGGAACTGTGGCAGTGCACAATATCAAATTTATTTTTCTTAACCAGGCAATAAAGCTTCCAAAAAGCTTTTAAATCATGCCAGGGGGATATTTCTCTTCTAAGTGAGGAAATTTCTATTACCTTGACCCTCTGTTCCAGGCTTTTAAGCCAGTCAACCAGCTCGCCGCCCTGGGCACAGGCCACAGTAATATCAAACTCCTGAGGATTGAGCCCGGCGGCTAGATTATAAACTACTTTCTGTGCCCCGCCCATTTCTGACAAAGTAATAATGAAAAGGACTCTTAGCAGGGTCAAAACCCCCTACCCCATTAACTATAATTAAGAATACCATTAATTACTTATAGTCTGCAAACTCCTTAATTGCTCATAGTCCCGGGCCAACTGCGGCGCCAGCCGGTTGGCCTGCTCCAAGAAAATTTCAGCTGGCTGTTCCTGTCCCTGCCTGCTCTTCAATACACTGAGCCATAGTGCGGCCTCACCCCTGGTTTCCTCAGCACTGAGCGCCGCGTTTAAATTATCTTCGGCCTCCGGCCATTTATCCAGGACATACTGGGCCTTGCCCACGTTTAACCTGACTCTTGGTGTTGACGTCAAAGGACTGGCATCCTTCCAGAGACGCTGCTCCAGCTCGCCCAGGCTGTCTGCCTTAGCTGTTATTCTGTCCGGCACCAGTAATGCTTGTTCAAAATACTGCTTTGCCGCAGCCTGGTTTCCGCCGGCAAGCTCGTTATAGCCGGCCTTGAAGTATGCTAATGACAATAGTTCATAAATAGTAATATTGTACGGCGCCAGGCTCAAAGTTTTCTCAGCATAATGAACCACATCTTTATTGTCCTTGTTCCCCACAATCAGCAGGTTGGTTAGATACACGCAGTTTCTTACGTCGTATTGGCCCAAACTCATTGCAGCCCTCGTTTCAGCTATAGCCTCGTCTATTAAACCCATCCCCATCAAAATCTGGGCCAGGTCGTAGTGGTAATCCCCGTTAAGCGGGTTATTGGCAATAGCCTTTTGCATAGACCGGGCACTCTGGTCGATATTTTGGTTCTTGAAATAATTGTTTGATTGTTTGGCATAGGTTTCCGCGGCGGCCAGAGTTCCCGTAAAAAGTACTGCCAAAACAGAAACTACTGACACAATAGCTAATATAGAATATTTTGGCCGCGTACCAGCCCTGATCTTCCTCTCTTCCGCTCGGGGGCTGGAATATATACCGAGACCCCGGGCCAGTCCGAACATGGTCCAGAGAATCAAAGCCAGTGCTGATAAGGAGAGGTCGAAGTCTATGGCCGCATGCAGGCCGATTAAAACTGCCGCAGCGGTAATTGTCAGGGTTAAAAAACGGGTACCATTTTTTGCCCTGTGGTATAGCCGGTGGCAAGTGTAAAGAAAACTCGCCCAGATGCCGAGTATGGCCAGGAGACCAATTATTCCGGTCTCTACCATAATCTGAAAATAATACCCGTGCACCTGACTGGAGTTATAAAGATAGCCCTGGTAAGCACGGTAGGCCTCCTGCCAGCCGCCGCCGCCCCAACCGATAACAGGCCGCTCTACAAACATTTTCAGGGCGTCCTGGTAGAAATAAATCCGCTCAGCAGCATTGCGCAATCGAATTTCTTCAGCAAGGTTTTTAACGGCTTCACCGTAGCCGCTGATATAAACCGCGAAGCCGATACTGCCGGACACAACCACAACCAGCACAGCCATGATCATAATGTTTCGATGTGCGCTGATCCACTGGAAAAGCCCTTTTCTTTCAATTAGACCGTACAAGGCCTGGCCGGCCAGTACCAGGATCAAACCGGCCAATAACCACAACAAGGCCGCGCCTGTATTCTCGCCTCCGGCAGCGGGAATAAAACGCCAGATAACATAAATTGCAGGTATGCTGACAAAGACAAAATGAGTAAGTACAGGTATCCGGTCACCTTTAGCCAGCCCAATCATAAAAAAGATAAAAACAACTGCAAAAACTAAAAACCCGCCCTGGGACTTGGTACCGAGAAGCACCGCTATCAGCAGAAAGTTACCAACTGCGTAAAGATACCGGTTATATCTGCTTACAAACAACCGGCCGGGAAGATTACCAGGTTTCTTCCCATCATCTGTAACAGCTGAACCAGTCAGCCCGGCCCGGCGCCAGAGGTAGAGTCCGACAAAAACTGCCGCCCCCAGAAAGCTGGCCAAGGCGTTTGGATACTGGTAGGTTGAGTAAATACGCCCGTTTACAAAACCGTCTACTATATGAATAATCCCGCTGGCGCTGCCCAGTCCGACCAGGGCCACGCCAATCGCACTAAGGTAAATAACCGACAGTATGGTGACAATATCGCTCTCATTCCTGACCAGCCTTGAGGCGAGCCAGAAAACCACAAAATAAAGAGTTGCCTTAACGACTTCGTTTACTGCCAGCCCGTAATTTACGGCTTGAAATGTTGCAATAACGTAAACCACCGGCAAGGCGAGGGCAAAATAATCCAGGGGGTGGGACACGAAACTGTATTCCCGCTTGCCCCATTTCCAGAGCCAGGCGAACCAGAAAATAACCACCGCAAATATTAAAGCCCGCTCCTGGTCAAGGGCGAAGAACAAGCCCCTGAAATAAGGCGTTAAAAACAACAGAACAGCCAGCCCCCAGAAAACTATAGTATGAAAAACATCCTGAGAGTTGTTGTTTATTGCGCCTTTTTTTAAAGCTGATGGTTTATTTTTCCTCTTGGGATTCATTTTTGACATTATATTTCCCCAACTAATCCTAATATTTGATAAGTGTGTAACATAGAATATTTCTACAAATTCCTCCAAACTCCTCCTATTGGCTTTATTAGTGATCCTGTTCTGCTATGGAAAAAGCTTTAAACTACCGATAAGATATTTAGAGATAAAAGCCTATATTGAAAAAAACGAATAAATACGAGCTTACCGGAAATGATAATTTCTGGAGGTGATAATATGACGATACAATTAACACAAAAGGAAAGAACCCTACTGGAAGATCAGAAGAAACACGAGGAAATTTGCATTCAAAAGTACAGTAATTATGCTCAACAGGTTAAAGACCCGCAGCTTAAACAACTTTTTGGACAGTATGCATCTCAAGAACAACAGCATTACAACACGATCGATCAACTTCTTCAAGGGCAGCAACCGGTCAGCGGCAGTCAAGGGATGCAGCAGCAGATGCAGCAAACACAAAACCAACCCATAGCTGGAGCTGGAATGGCCAACCAGGCAGACGCCGCATTATGTACCGATATGTTGATGACCGAAAAATTTATTTCAGGCTCTTACGATACAGCTATTTTTGAAGCAGCAAATTCTCCTGTTCGTCAAGCGCTGCAACATATCCAAAAGGAAGAACAGCAACACGGTGAAGGAATTTTTAACTATATGCAACAGCATGGTATGTACAACCCGCAATAAAACTTAAAGGGTATTTCAGACGCTAAAAAACCCGGTGACCGTTATGGTTACCGGGTTTTATTTGGTGGGGATGGCTGGTTTCGAACCAGCGGCCTCTTGAATGTGAGTCAAGCGCTCTCCCGCTGAGCTACACCCCCATGCTTATTTGATTGTAGCAGTAAGTATTTTATCACACGGGAGTTAAAAAAACAAGGGTGAAGAACTGGCCTGCCCCGCCGGCGACCGGCAAAGATGATGTTTTACATATTAAGTTTGCGTTTTGGAATTAACAGTCTCTCGGCGGCTATCGTCCGGTATATTTCCTCCCACGAGTGTTTCCTGTAAACAAGCTCGGGCAGTTCTCCACGGTTATACGGGGCGTCCATCAGCAGCACCGGGATCCCCGCGGCGCTTACCTTGATTCCTATTTCAAGGGTGTCTTCAACCAGTACTTTGAGATCTTTCTCCAGGCAGAATTCCATTTTCTCGTGGCTGCCAAGAAGCATAAGTTCATCATAAGGCAGGTTGTTTTTCTTCAGCCAGTCATAAGTTTCCTGATAATATCTATTATCTCTGGCCGTAATGATGCATATTTCATGATGCTGTTTAAGCTTGCTGAGGTAATAGGAAGAACCGGTGATTGGCGCCGGTTCACTCATCAAAAAGCGGCCTTTGCTCTTAAGAAATAATTTAAGCTCGTTAAAAGTAACACCGTAGGTCTTATGAATTTCGTAAAGGTGGATCTCCTCTAACTGCTTGTTTTTATTGAAAAATTTATTAAGCTCTGTCACCCAAAGAGGCAAGCTGTTTGCCAGCACCCCGTCTATGTCCACGCCAATTCTCATGCTAACCCTCCGTTGCGCTTAAAATCCTCGATCAGTACTCTATCAGTATATTCTCGAGGCATGTCTGAATTCCCTTCCAATCAGATTCCCTTCTATAAATCGCGAAAAATCGTAAAAAAAAAATAGCCCCTCGGGGCTACATCACATGTTTTTCTTTAATATGAAAAAATCGTATTTCCAATCGTTTTGCTTACCGGTCTGGCCCATAGCCAGTTGCTTTTAGCGTAGTTGGCAAAGAAATAAGTTGCCCCGTTTGTCGGGTCAGCCCCCGCTAGAGCATCTTTTGCCGCTTGCAGCGAAGCACTGCTGGACGGCCGGTTGATCCACCCGTTTTGTACCGGCTCAAACTGATAAATCCCATTTCCCTGCTCGTATATTACGCCTGGTATTGTCTTGGGAAATCCCGGGGTTTCCACCCGGTTTAAAACCACCGCTCCGACTCCTACTTTTCCCTCATATGGTTCGCCGTCTGCTTCGGCGGTAATCAACCTGGCCAGAAGATCCACATCAGCCGGGGAAGGCCTTTCAAACAAACCTCCCCTGCTTACCTGCGGCGTACCCCGGCTTACCTGCGGCGCAGCCCCGGTTACTGTGCCGGCAGGCAAATTCAAGACCATGCCGGGGTAAATAACAGTGCTTTTCAGGTTGTTGGCTGCCACCAGATCCTGATAGCTCACACCGTATTTTTGGGCAATCAGCCAGAGAGATTCCCCGGCTTGCACAGTACAGGTCGTCCGACCGGTATCCGCAGTATAGCCCTGGCTGGCCTGAGACCCAGGTATGCTGAGTTTCTGGCCGGGGTAGATCAAGTGATCTTTTACCCCATTGGCTTCCATTAGAGAAGCAACGGTTATACCGTAATCGCGGCTGATCACATAGAGGCTTTCACCCGGCAAAACAGTATGTGTGGCAGTAGCCAGCGCCGTGATGGGCATAAAAAATACACCCAAAACAAAAAAACATAACACACGAAAATACAAAGGCATATAATCCCTCCTGATGGTCTCCGAGGTTAGCTGACGGGTTCGGGTTGAGGGCACCCTACAATTTAAAAACTAAATTGATTCACCCCAAAAGATTTTATCCCCCGTTCCCTGGTTTTTACCAGGGTTTCGACCTACTGTATAATTGTACAAGGTTCTCCATAGTTTGACCAGAGCACAATATTTTACATATTAAATCAGATTTACCAGCATCTGCAGCAAACCCAAAAAACCCGTCACTGGTCTGCCTGACCAGTGACGGGTTCTTGTCACATGCTCTTAAGTGAAACTATAATTCCTTACTCCTGAGCAGGGGGCCTTTCCTGAGCGGGAGGCGCTTCCTGTTCGATTTTCTCACCACAGTTCATGCAAAACTTAGCGGCAGGCGGATACTCTGAATTGCATTTGGGGCAAACGGGCGGTTTGGGGTTTAGCTTTTCAATTTGCTCTGCAAGTTTGGCGATTTCTTCTTCCTGGGTCCTGGTGTCACTTAACAGCCTTTTGATTTCTTCCTCATGGTCCACCCCGCCTTTAAACTGCATATAAACAAGATTGCCCAGGGCGGAAATATTGTTTTCTACTTCTTTTTCCAGCTTTGATATCTCATACTTCAGTTTGGTGGTTTCCACCAAGTCGCCGGACCTTCCCACAATATTTTTGGCTCCGGTTTTGGCTCCCTCACCCAGGGATTTAGCGCCTTCAGTAACCCTTTTAATAAAAGTCATGTTTGCTCCCTCCTTCGTTTATTTTATAACCCCTTTATTTTTGCTGTTCCAGCCACATCATATAATTGTCCAACTCTTTGTTGACTGCCGCGTCCGCCAGTTTGTTCTCCTCCCGGCGCACGTGCCTCACGGTCACTTTAAGCCCGGGGGTAATTACAAGGTTTCCCCATACCCTCTCAGCTATTTCCCGCAGTGACGGCTCTTTGATTTTGTACTGACGATTGAATTGGCGGACAACGAGCTCACTGTCAGCCAGCACCTCCGCGGTCAGACCGTCGTACTCGCCAGCCATGTAAACCAGGGCATTGACAGCTCCCTCCAGGGCGCTCCACTCAGCAAAATTATTTGTCAGCCCCGTTCCGAGAAACTTGCTTTTTGTTGCTACCACTTTACCATCTTCATCGGTAATAACCATTGCCGCTGCCGACGGCCCGGGATTGCCCCGGCTGCCCCCGTCTACATTTACAATAAACTTCAAACTCAACACCCCACTATATGTAATTTTACCACAAATGCTACTTTACTACCAGATAATACGAATATTTATAGTTAAACAGGTTATGTCTTGACTAATATGGCATAATAATGCAGGATTAACCCTGTAACATGTCGAATTCTTAACAGCAAACGAAGGGCTTTAAAAAAAACGCTGAACCCCGGTTGTTAGCAAACTAATCTAATAAGTGAGGTGCAAAAGGATGACTGACAGCTTGTATGATGAAATCTATCTAAGACACGCGCGGGAACTGTATGACCGGCTGAACTTTATTAAACAAAGTGAATCCTTTGAAAAAGGCGAGGATCTTTTAACAAGGCTATCAGTAGAAACATTGCAGCAGTCTATCAAGGCCTGTGTCGAAATTTGCCAGGAAATATGCAATAAAAAAGACGCCAATTAATCTTAAAATAAACTAAAGGCTCCCTGTGCGGGAGTCTTTAGTTTTGCTGGGTTCTCTGGAGCCGATGGTCGGATTCGAACCGACGACCTGCGCATTACGAGTGCGCTGCTCTACCCCTGAGCCACATCGGCAATTATATTATATGAAAAAACACAGTTAATTGTACCTTACCAATACTGAAAAGTCAACGCGTTGGTGTCAGGGGGACGGGGTTGTTGACACCTTGGGCAATATCAGGGGTGACCTGACCCCAATTCTAACAATTCTAAATTCTCCCGGCTGTTCATAGTATGTTCTTGGAGAACGAACAGGATCCGGGGGTGATTTATATTTTCAAGACCAAAATCTGTCTGGCTGCGTCAACGCTGTGCTTATTAGCTATGCTTTTTTTCCCGCAGCCGGCCCTGACTGAGCACAGAATTTTAATCAACAAGGGCACCAATCAACTGGCGTTTTTTGAAGACAACCTGCTCCTTGACGTGTTTCCTGTTGCTACCGGCCGCCTGCTGCACTATACGCCGGAGGGAGACTGGCAGGTGGTAAACAAGCTGGTCTATCCGGCGTGGCGGCATCCCGACGGCGGGCCGCTGATACCAGGCGGCGTGCCGGAAAACCCGCTTGGCCCGCGCTGGCTGGGGCTGAACGCCCTGGGTACCGCCGGCAGCAGCTACGGTGTCCACGGCAACAACAACCCCTATTCCATCGGTACTTACGCCTCATCCGGCTGCATCAGGATGCACAATGAAGATATTCTCTGGCTTTATGAGCGCGTTGCGGTCGGTACTAAAGTGCAGATTACCAGTACCGGGCAGGATTTGTTATCTTTAAAAAAATATGACCGGGTCTCTGTCAACGGTGTCGAGCAGGACTTGGCCCGGCATCTGGGTCCGGTACAGGCAGGAGCAACAACCTACCTGCCTCTGCGTCCCCTGGCCCAGGCCCTCGGCTGCCAGCTGACCTGGGAAGGCAGTTCCAACACCCTCCTCGCCGCCAATATTGACCGGGAGGTACAGCTTGCTATTGGGAGCAAGAAAGCTACTGTCAACCAGGCCACCTACGAAACCGCAGACGCTCCCTTGCTGCTGGAAAATATGACCTATATTCCAGATTATTATTTAAAAATTTTCTTCGGCGCTGACTTTCTTGGTGAGGAAAACAGGATGCTAAAGATAAACGCCCCCGTTGCTCAAACCGAAAGAGGACTGGTTAAATATCATCTGCAACTATCGGTTAACGGAAAAATGATAGATTTACCCGAGTCCCTGACACCGCTCTATGATGGTGAAAACCTGCTGGTTCCGCTGAGGCCTTTTTGCGCGGCTGCAGGCGCAGAGGCCGGCTGGAATAAAGATGCTCAATCCGTGGAGATTAAAACGGCCGGGCGGCTGCTGTCCATACCGCTGGACGGGTCTCCCGCCCGGCTTGACCATGATGTTTTGGCTCAGCAGGCGCACATATTTGTCCATGCCGGAACCTCTTTTATCGACCTGGATTTCCTGCAAGATCTGCTGGGCTTTAAAGCCGAGGTGGACTACGACGTCCGCACTCTAAAAATTTCAATTACAAAAAAAGCCCGCATCGCCGCCCTGGTCCTGCCCCCGGTCCAGATGTCCTTCAGGATAGTTTGATATTAAATCATTAAATGCCCTATGAACAAGTTCTGGCCCTGGGGCTGCCTTAATTATAAAAAAGCTGGGTTTTAAAAATCTCACCCAGCTTTTTTATATGTTTGTTAACCTTTGTTACATCATACCGCCCATGCCGCCCATGCCGCCGCCCATGCCGCCCATGCCGGCCATCGGGTCTTTATCCTTGTCAGGCTTTTCAGCAACAAGAGTTTCCGTGGTCAGGATCATAGCCGCGATGCTGGAGGCGTTCTCCAAAGCAGAGCGGGTAACTTTGGCCGGGTCCACAATACCGGCCTCGATCATATTGGCGAAATCAGAGGTCAGAGCGTTAAAGCCAAACCCGGGTTCAGCGTTTTTGACTTTTTCCACAATGACAGAACCCTCAAATCCGGCGTTGCTGGCAATTTGACGTACGGGTTCTTCCAGTGCCCGGCGGACAATGTCAATGCCGGTTTTCTCATCCAGAATGTCGGGCGTCAGACCCTCCAGGGCCTTGATCGCCGCAATGTAAGCAACGCCGCCGCCCGGTACGATGCCTTCTTCAACAGCCGCGCGGGTAGCGTTCAAAGCGTCTTCAATACGCAGCTTCTTGTCTTTCATTTCAGTTTCTGTGGCTGCGCCCACCTGGACTACTGCCACACCGCCGGCCAGCTTGGCCAGACGTTCCTGGAGCTTCTCCTTGTCGAACTCTGAGGTGGTGTCTTCGATCTGGTTCTTGATCTGGGCCACGCGCTTGGTAATTTCCTCAGGGGCGCCGGCGCCTCCCACTATAATGGATTCTTCCTTCTTGATCCTGACTTTGCTGGCCCGGCCAAGCATATCTATGGTAGCCTTATCCAGCTTTAAGCCCAGCTCCTCAGTGATAACGGAGCCGCCTGTCAGGATAGCGATGTCCTCTAACATAGCTTTGCGCCTGTCGCCGAAGCCCGGCGCTTTGACTGCCACACACTGGAAGGTGCCGCGCAGTTTATTGAGCACCAGGGTAGCCAGGGCCTCTCCCTCAACATCTTCAGCAATGATCAGCAACGGCTTGCCGGACTGCACGACTTTTTCAAGAAGCGGCAGCAGGTCGGCTACAGCAGATACCTTTTTATCTGTAATCAGGATATAAGGGTCATCCAGGTTAGCTTCCATTTTATCGGTGTCGGTAACCATGTATGCGGACAAGTAGCCCCGGTCAAAGTTCATCCCTTCAACAATTTCCAGGTTGGTAGTGGTGACCTTTGATTCTTCCACAGTGATAACACCGTCTTTGCCTACCTTCTCCATCGCGTCGGCAATCAGGTTGCCGATATATTCGTCATTGGCTGAAACAGTGGCGACCTGGGTAATGGCTGATTTGCTATCAATAGTTTTGGCTGATTCCTTGATGGATTCTACTACTTTTTCCACGGCTTTTTCAATGCCTTTTTTAATAACCATCGGGTTGGCGCCCGCAGCCACGTTCTTTAATCCTTCACGGACAATCGCCTGGGCCAGTACACAGGCCGTGGTGGTGCCGTCTCCAGCCACATCGTTAGTCTTGGTGGCAACCTCTTTTACCAACTGAGCGCCCATGTTTTCAAACGGATCGGGCAGTTCAATTTCCCTGGCAATAGTCACGCCATCATTTACAATCATCGGCGAACCGAATTTTTTCTCAAGTACTACGTTGCGCCCTTTGGGGCCGAGGGTAATCTTTACCGCGTCCGTCAGAGCGTTTACGCCCCTTTCAAGGGCACGCCTGGCGTCTTCCTGAAAAACAATCTCTTTACCTGCCAATTTTCTTACCTCCTCTTTTTACCTATTTCTCGATTACGCCGAGGATATCGGCTTCACGCATGATCAAATATTCTACGTCGTCAATCTTGACTTCGTTGCCGGCATACTTGGAGAAAAGAATCCTGTCCCCTGGTTTCAGGTCAATAGGAATACGCTGGCCGGTTTCTAAAATCTTACCGGAACCTATGGCTATAACTTCCCCCTCCTGGGGCTTTTCCTTGGCCGTGTCCGGCAGGACGATGCCGCCTTTTGTTCTTTCCTCGCTGGGCAGCGGTTTAACAACTACCCTTTCGCCTAATGGTCTGATCACTTAAACCCCTCCTTGTTACTGGTTGGTTTGGTTTCTTATTTGTTAGCACTCGATAACAATGAGTGCTAACATTACATAAATATAATATAGAAATGGATTATTAAAAGCAAATTTGCTCAACCTGCAATATTCCCTCTCTAAGCCAAAAAAAGGGCAATTATCATGTTATTGCTTTTAATATCTTCTTCTATCTTATACTCGTGGAAATTTTTTTAAACTCCACTCTAGCATATTTTCCCACAGATTTAAATTTTTTATACAAACCTGGAAAAATAAAAAACTCAGCCAATCACAAAACCACCAGATGTCATGTTCATGACAATGCAATTCCTGTTCATTTGAGATAAAGCTGATGGCTTTACCCATACCGCGCAGCCGCTGCAGGACAGCCGCCACTCTTTTCTTTCCGGTGGGATCCAGCTGGGACATCACTTCGTCCAGAACCAGCACCGGGGGCTCCAGGGCCAGTACGGCGGCCAGCGCCACCAGATGTTTTTCTCCTCAAAGTCAACCAGAAAAAATCGAAAGAGTCCGCGTCCCCGGGGTTCTACGCCTCCCATGCACACAAATGCCTATAACCGGCGGGCGAACAGCGTGCCTCAAAGCCGGGCAATGGCCCTGATGGCCGCCAGCGCTTGATTAATGTCTTCGACGGTGTTGAAAAATCCGATACTGAACCTGACCGTGCCCATCCTGAGTGTCCCCAGAGTTTCATGGGCCAGGTAGGCGCAGTGCAAGCCGCCCCTTACGGCGATGCCGTATTTCTCGTCCAGTTCGGCGCACACCTCATGGCAATCCGTTTGATCGATGGTAATAGATATGACGCCGGTCCTGTGTTCCATAGCGCCGCTGCCGTACACCTGCACCTTGTTAATTTCGGCCAGCCCCTCCAGCATGTGCCGGGCCAGCTGCGTTTCGTGGTTCCGGATATTTTCGATACCCGTGTCCAGTATGAATTTGATTCCTTCATTCAGGCCGGCGATGCCGGGTGTATTCAACGTCCCGCTCTCATAGCGGTCCGGCAAAAAATCAGGCTGGTCCAGGCTTTCAGAAATACTTCCCGTACCGCCTTCCTGCAAGGTGTCCAGGACGATTCCCTCCCCTACGTACAGACCTCCCGTGCCCTGGGGTCCCAGCAAGCCCTTGTGCCCCGGAAAAGCAAGCAGGTCGATCTGCATCTCGCCCACGTGAATGGGCGTATTACCGGCTGTCTGGGCGGCGTCCACCATAAACACGATGTTATGCTCCCGGGCCAGCCGGCCCAGGGAGGCCAGGTCGTTAACCGTGCCCGTCACATTGGAAGCGTGGGTGACCACCAACAGTTTTGTGTTGGGTCTGATCCGCCTGACTATGTCCGCGCTGTCCACTTGCCCCTCCCGGTTGGTTTTGACCACCGCCAGCTCTACACCGGCGGACTCCAGTTTTTTCAGGGGACGCGCCACCGCGTTATGCTCCATACCGGACAGAAGCACATGGTCGCCGGGCGTCAGCAACCCTTTCAAAGCCAGGTTGACAGCTGCGGTACCGTTGCTTGTGAAAACAATTCGCAGCGGGTCCGGGACGCCCAACAACCTGGCCAGGTTCTCCCGGCATTCCATTATTTTCTCGCTAGCCCGCATAGCCATCCGGTGGCCGCTTCGCCCGGGGTTGGCCCCGTTTTCTTTGCAGAATTCGATCATGGCCCGGTACACAGCTTCGGGTTTGGGCCACGAAGTGGCCGCGTTATCAAGGTATACCATGCCAAAACACCTCATTGCTCACCAGATCCGGACATATACCTTGCTTCCGTTTTCCTGTTTTTCCTCTTTATAAATACCATTGATGGCAATCCCTAATTCCTGCGCCGCCTGCTCTACCAGCGGACGCCCGCTCTCCTCAAAGCGCAGGGCAAAGCCACACCCCCCGGGAGAGATGCTGTGGGGGGCGCGGATCATGCCGAAATACCGGCCGTCTCTGTTCAGCAGGCTTTTCATGCGGTTCACCTGGTGCACGGAAGAAAAAACCGCTAACTCATAGGACATGGCAGTACCTCATTTCAAGGGCGGGATTTCCCTGACCTGCACCGAGGCGAACAGTATCTGCTCGCCGACCTCCAGTACTTCAGCGGCGGCCGAGTAGATATGATCGTGGAGCCTGATCTCCACTTCACGATCTTTCCCGGTAAGAATAAGCTTCCACTGTCCCGGCGAGGTACGGAGTTCTTCGAAAAAGAAATTGCGCCGCAGCACACTGCAGCCGGTGGCCCCCTCGATTCCCTGGGCAAAGAAATGCCCGCCGGCTACTGTCGCCTTGACCGCTTCGCCACGGGCGATTCCCAGGGCCTGCAGCGCTTTGGCGCCAGTCCTGAGGCCCAGGGTCAAGCCAACGTTGACGGTATCCCAGTGAAAATGCCGGGAACTGGTGATCAGGTCATGCCCCATGCACCAGTTCAGCGGCGTTTCCGCCAGGGGGAAAGCGTCATAGTGGGGGATATAAATCTTGATATCCAGAACCGACGTGCCGTCAATGGCGTCCAGCCCTTTGACATAAAGGCGGTTCCCTTCCAGCCTGAGGAGTTCGACCACACAGGAACCCAGGGCTGAAGGGCGGGACGGCGACCGGCTGGAGTAGACTCCCTGGCAGGCCGGTTCGCTGGCGAAAGGAATGGTGATCGGCGGTTCATCCCCCTCCCATTCAATCAATTTAAACCAGTCCTCCCGGCGGTGCTGATAGTAAATCACATGAATGTGAGAAAAGTATTCGATCCCGATCAGAGCGTCGGTGAGATCTTCCCGCATGTAAATCATGCTCTCATTATTATAGTCATAGTTACGGTTACATTCTTTGAAGTCGGAAACCACCACTCCCACCGGTTGAATGGAAACTGGTTCTTTGGGGACAACGACCATTTTTGTAAAACCTCCTGTTGTTCATCAAAATTTGCCCTCTGCGTCCGGCCTGGCAATTCTTCATATGCAGAAATTAAAAACATAAATACGCATAAAAAGACGTAAGGATTTAAGTATTTTAAAAGATAACAATGCATAAGCCGACATAAATTGAGATAAGGCACTATAATGATAATTGATTGTCCAGTTAAAGTCAATAATAACAAAATAAAGCGCAATAGATGGTAGATATTCTGGTGGTAGTTTGGGGCTCTGGAGTATAAAGCCTTTTTATATTATCAATACTATAAAAAATATTGTTTATAAAGGAGGATTTTTATGAACGAAACTCAGCAGGAAATGCAGTACTCCGGAAACGCATCTGAAATGTTGTTAAACAACATGCCACAAGTGATGCAAGAAAATAGGCTTACATCTGTTGAAATAGGAAACCTTTGGAATTCTTATAGTTATGAATCACTCTCCCACCATATTTTTGTTTATTTCTTACAACATATGAAAGACCCAACTATTAAGCCGGTTTTAACAAATTTAGTTGACACATCCAAGAACTTCCTCTCCCTGCTACAATCAGTTTTTACAAAGGAAGGAATCCCCGTACCAAGGGGAATTACTTCTGAGGATATCAATTTAAACGCTCCCCGTTTATTTTCCGATAACCTGTTTATTCCCATGTTAAAGCTTATGGTAAAAGCTGCACTACAGTTTTATTCTCTTGCTTATTCAGATAGTTCACGCAAAGATATCAGAGAATTTTTTAGAGATTCAGTGGATCGGTTGTTAATGCATAATCAACAGGCAGCAGAATTAATGCAGGCTAAAGGAACTCCCGTGCCACCTCCGTATATGCCTGTGCCCGCCAAAGTGGATTTTGTAAAGAAACAAAATTTCATGGCAGGTTTTTTTAAAAACAAAAGGCCGTTAACAGCTTTAGAAATAAACAACATTTTCTATAGTGCCCAGGCAAATGCATTGGGGAAAGCCATATTATTAGGATTTAGTCAAGTTGCCAGTTCGACAGAAATCAAGCAATTCATAATAAAAGGGAAAAACCTCTCCAATCAATATTTCACTGATCTTAATCAAATCTTACTAAACGAGAATATTACAGTCCCGCCAAGCTATGATGGGGAGGTTACTGACAGCACTGAATCCCCTTTTTCAGATAGAATGATGTTATTTTACGTTACCTATATGGATTCCCTCGGCCTGATACGTTATGGCACGGCTTTGTCCATGATCCAAAGGTATGATTTGACTACTATGTTCGCTAAAATGATAGTAAAAACAGGCGCCTTAGCTAATGACGGGGCAAAACTCATGATTAATAATGGTTGGATGGAACAACCCCCATTAGCCCCGGACCGGGACGCACTTATAAAACAAGGTAACAAATCTGCGGATGAACGAATACATTAATCTGTTGTGCCAAAGGCCCATATTTAATTCCACCTTCCACATTTTTCTACATTCTCTGAAGGAATTGTCAGGGTTGATGTCAAAAGTAAGTCTTATTATATCTAGCAAAGGGACAGGCTTTTTGATGAAACCAATCCTGGGAATTCTGCAGAAAAAGATACTCGATACCATTCCCGCCGGCATATCCATCGCTTCCGGCGCCTCGGGCACAGAGGTCATCCATAATGCCAGAGCGGCTGAATTTCTGCGGATTCAGCCCTGGGAGGACTTCGCCTTTAAATCTGGCGAAAACCAGTCGGTGAAATTGTATCATAACGGTAAGGAACTCACTCCCGCCGGGCTGCCGTTAAACAGGTCCGCCTGGAAGGGTGAGACAGTGAAGGGCATTGAGATTGACTTTATCTGGGACGATGGGGTGCGCAAAACCGCAGTATGGAATGCCAATCCCCTATTTGATGAAAACGGCCTGATTATTGGGGCGGTCGCCATTTTTGAGGAGATCACGGCCCTAAAGCAGGCTGAAGAGGCGCTGCAGGTGA
>JAQVXL010000037.1 GCA_028709235.1 Desulfotomaculaceae bacterium | reverse complement strand
ATTGAAATATTATGCCCTATTGTACCTATTTCAGGAACAGCATCAACCCAAAACTTTTCAATTTCAGCAGGTCGTTCATCGGTAAACCATGACTCATATGTTACAGCAATATAGCCGTCTTTTTTTAAAAAGCCTTTCCAATAATTCAAGCCTTTTTCAAAACCTATATTGGCAATAGCCCCTTCAGACCATATAACATCAAATTGTTCATTTTGAAACGGTAAATTATCCATTGAACCGACAATGCCTTTTACCCTATTCTGCAAACCGAACTTTTCAGCGTTTGTATTGAATTTCCCAATAAAATCGGGAAAATTATCAAGCCCAGTAATGGTTCCTTTTGTATTTTGTGCAAGAATCATTGTTTGACCGCCTGTTCCACAAGCAAAATCCGCAATTTTTATTTAATTTGCAAAATTGTCACAAAACTTAATGCCCTAATAGTAGATTCAGGGCTACCAGGTCCCTGCCGTTCCAACCTTCCAAAATAATCACAAATTAAGTTTGAATCAAAATCGTGAATTAATGTTTCTTTGTTTTCCATATTAAACTCCTTAATCCAATGTAGTATCAATTACTCTTTTTCAATATATTTTTCCATCAAATCGTCCAATATTATTCCAATAAAATACTCAACATCTTCTCTCTATTATTCAAAAAAGAACTCATAACTTGATAATGTTCTGTTTCTTCGTAGCTTACTTTTTCAAACCCTTCTCTAATTTGGTATAACAACGCATCAGGATATGCCATTACTATTGGTGAATGTGTAGCTATAATAAACTGAGACCCCTCGCAGACTAATTCATGCATTCTTGAAAGCATAGACATTTGGCGCGAGGGTGATAGTGCTGCTTCGGGTTCATCCAAAATGTATATTCCCTCACCGCTGAACTTATTTAAAAATACAGCGAAAAAAGATTCCCCGTGTGATAGTTCGTGTAACGAACGACCACCATAAGATTCAATTAAAGGAGGTCCGAAAGACATCTCTCGATCCAAGTCATCAATATTTGAAGCAAAATTATAGAAACTTTCTGCCCTTAAGAAAAAGCCATTTCGAGGTTTTTTTGTTCCTTTAACAACTCTCATAAAATTATTTAAATCTGAATGGGTAGCTCTGGAAGTAAAATTAAAATTCTTGGTTCCCCCTTCAGCATTGAATCCATATGCGACAGCTATTGATTCTAAAATCGTTGACTTTCCGGAACCGTTTTCTCCGATGATAAATGTAACTTTTGGATGAAATGATAATGACTGTAGGTCTCTTATTGCAGGCAAGTTGAACGGATATTCCGAAAACGATGGTACATTATCTCTATCTAATTCTATATATCTAATGTACTGTTCAAGATTACTTAGTTTCATCATTTAATCTCCATAAAATATAAAACTACAAAGCTTTTTTTAATCAATCCTCGACACGATGTCGCTGCCGTGGGTTCGGTTTAGATAACGTTCCCGGTATTACCGTAGCGTCCCAACCACATGCATATTTGCAAGTTACGGTAATACCGTGTTATCGGAAGGATGAGGCTCCCCGAAGCCAGAGTGCGACAGGACGTCGCAACGTCTGAATATTAATAATGGATAATGGTAACAAGCTACATACTTCTGCCTTTTTCTTCTATCTTCCTACATGTATACTTGTCATTTTTTACAAATATTTTTACGGGATAGTCAAGAAGGTCGGAGGCAGACACGTGGAAGTACAGATATTGCGGTGATTGGCAGTCGAATTGTTGTACGCCAATTTATTTTGGCCTTGTAACGGGACACACCGGCCAAGGATTTTAGTTTTTACAGCTTCTTACCGGCCTGCTCAATAGTTTTGATCCGTTCCGGGGCGGGCGGGTGGCTGTAGCTGAACCACTGCACGAAGGGGGCTGGGGCCACGTCGGACAGGTTGCCGGTGGCCAGGTCTATTTCCAGGCGCACAGCGGCCGGGACGTCCCCGGTAAGCATCACGGAGGTCCGGTCAGCTTCTGTTTCCATACGCCTGGATATATAGTTTTGCAGGGGGCTGCCGGCGAAAGATGTGAGCAAAAAAAACAGCATTATTACAGCCCAGGTAACCGGGCTGCGCGTTACATTCGGAACGGTCACACGCAGCAGCAAAAACAAAAGGTACCAGAGGATGAAGTTGCCCAGTATCCCCAGGATTAAACCTTTTATTATATGTCCTTTCTGCCAATGCGCCATTTCGTGGGCCACCACCGCCTTCACCTCGTCCAGCGGGTACTCTGTTAAAAGGGTATCATACAGTACGATCTGTTTGGTACTTCCCAGACCGGCGTAATAGGCGTTGGTCCTGGTGGTGCGGCTGCTGGCGTCCATGATCAGCACCTCGTCCACAGGCAGACCTGCTTTGCCGGCTAGTTCTCGGACCATGGCAGTTACGGCAGGATCTGTGGCCGGTGTGAAGCGGTTAAAAAGGGGTGAAACTACCACCGGCCAGAGAAATGTCTGAATAATAATCCAGACTGAGAGAAATGCAGCGGCCGCCAGCCACCAAGTTTGTGGCCAGCGGCTCATTAACCCGAAAAGAATTAAGACTCCCGCGGCAGACAGAATCAGGCTTATACTGCTTTCCTTAATATAATCCGTCCACCAGGACCCCATGGTCTGGGTGGAAAAGCCCCACCAGTGCTGCCAAAAGTAGCTGTTGAAAAGTGCAAAGGGCAAGTTGATAAACTGCAGGAAAAACCAGAGCGCCAGGAAAAACAACAAAAGACTGGTCCAGAAACCACCCCCTGCTGTTTGTTCCAACCAGCGGACCAGCGCCACAGCCCGGCCAGTGAAAATAAACCAGACCAGGAAAGCAACCTGGACGAAAATCGAGAAGATATAGGCCAGGCGAACAGCCCTGCTGTGTTGCCGGCCGCGTTCCACCTGCTCCACGTTAAAATAGATATATGTATCGGGAGCAACCTTGCCGGGGAAAAAAGTGAACCAGAGGTATAGCAAGCCGAACACACCCACCCCGGCAATCAGGATTAACCAGATCATATTAAAACGAGGCTGCATTTCACCCTCCACAAATAGGATATATTAGTGTTTAATTTCAATACCGCCCATGATCGCTGTACACTTCAGAATAAGCTTCGTGCGGCTTTCCGGATTTCCCTTGTATTCCGACTTCCTTCCGGCGATAACACCGCCGCTGTCCTCGTTGAAAAATTTCACGCCGCCCAGCACGGCAGTACCCTCGTATTCAACCGTAATCCCCGGCGGCACAATAATTTCAATGCCGCCCATAACAGCTGTGGCATTTATACTGATTTCCCCTTCAGGAATTTCAGCAGCGTTCAGGTCCATGTCGACACCACCCATCAGAGCAAAATAACTGCCGTCCTCCAGTTTCCAGCCTTGCTGCTTCAGTTCAATCCCGCTCATGACAGCCCAGTGGGCGCCGCCGGAACCGGACGTGCTCCTTAATAAACTCCAACCAATTAAGATAATTACCACCGGCCAGAATATACGCCAGAAGAAAGAAAAATTTAACTCGTACAAATCAAGGTTGTGTCCGGTAATAAGCAAACCCAGGGCGATCAGGATTAGACCTGTAATTAGCGCTCCAGACTTTCTCCCGGGTTTGGAGCCCCCGGACTCTGCATCTGGCAGCAACAGGTCTATTCCCCAGAGCACAAGTAAAAGGGGCCAGTAAGTTAAGACCAGATAGCCCACGCTGATATTAATAATATTAAAGTTGTTGAGAAGCAGTACCACGCCCAGGGCGATAACTACTATGCCAAGCAGAAAGGATCCTCTGTGGTAAGGATTCATTTGCAAAACCTCCATCTTTTATAAACTCAAAAGATTTGATAGTTAAAACTAGAAACCAAGTACATGGGAGCGTTAATGAATAAAAGCACAACGCCCCCTACCAGCGCCAGTATTATCATTATTCCAAGCCATTGGGGAATCCTTCCATTACCCAAAAAGCTGATGCCAATTATTATGATAATAACCGGCCACATTTTTTGTAGTTGGGTGATAAGATTCCTGGTTCCATAACCAAGGTTAATTAATAAAGCTATTACACCGGCCAGAATAAAAGCCAGGCCAATTATAAAATTGCCCGTTCTCATTGACCTGCCCCCCGTCTGTCCTTAAAAAGGATGAAAATACCCAGCGCTATCAACAGTAGGGGCCATATATAGCGCAATAAGTCCTGGGGCAGTATTTCGTACGCGAGGAGTACCATCCCCAAGCCGATTAAAAGGAGGCCGGCATTACGGCGGGCAGTTTCCCGGTGCGGACTCTTTTCTGGTTTAACACGGTCCTTATCTTGTTCTGCTTTAGGGACGCCGAAAGCATCTTTTCCTTCCGGAATGATAATAACAGCAATAATATAGGCCAAAACACCCGTTCCGCCTGCAAAAACGGTCAGTATCCACAATAATCGCACCAGAGTCACGTCAATTTCAAAATATTCGGCCAGCCCTCCTGCCACTCCGGCAATAATCCTGGTTTTCCGGGACCTGTATAATTTGTTCATCTGCATCCCACCTATAGCCATAGCGGCAAATAAATTTATTTATTATTTCAATACAGCACAGTAATGATGCTCAATAAACAAGGACTATCTGTCCTTATTCCCCGATCACCTTTATTACTACTCTTTTTTTCCTTTGACCGTCAAACTCGGCATAGAATACCTGCTGCCAGGGACCAAAATCCAATTTGCCATTGGTAACCGGGACGATCACCTGGTGGTGGGCAAGCATGCTTTTTAAATGAGCGTCACCGTTATCCTCACCGGTCTGGTGGTGCCGGTAAGCTTTGCCGTAAGGCGCCAACTTCTCCAGCATCTCATCTATGTCCTGAATAATCCCTTGTTCATTATCATTCACATATACACCGGCGGTAATGTGCATAGCTGACACCAGCACCATACCTTCCTGAATGCCGCTCTCACGCACCGCTTTTTCAACTTCACCGGTTATGTTGATATACTCACGCCTTTTGTGGGTATTAAACCACAGGTATTTGGTATGAGCTTTCATCGAACTCCCTCCTCATGAATTATTGTTAGACAATTTAAGAAAAGTTTTATTAATAAAAAACTGTTATCTGTTAAAAATACAGTGGAATACAAAATTCACAAGAAAGGGTTGAACAAAATGACGAATCAGCATATCCACTGTATTGTTAACGACTGCCACTACTGGAACCAGGGAAACATGTGCCATGCCAACGAAATCCTGGTATCCACCGATGAATTCGGCAGCCAGCAGCCGGACCATATTGACGCGGCCACAGCCAAACAGCTAACTCCCGCTGCGGCGGGATCCTGCATGGCCACCTGCTGCAAAACTTATGTACCCAAAGGTTCCGGTCAGATTAAAGCGGATACTGTGAAAAGAATGTCTTAGTTTTACAAAAGACCCGGCTGGCATACAGCCGGGTCTCATTATTATTTCTGACTATGGCCCCTTTTATTAAGGGGAACATTCGGCGCAAATTGACCTGAACAGGGTGGTGCTAAGATAACGGTCCCCGCGGTCGGGCAGGATAGCTACAATAATACCCGTGTCCATAGTCCTGGCAATGCGCAGGGCGCCTGCCACCGCCGCGCCGCTGGACATGCCCACAAAAATGCCTTCCTTCGTGGCCAGCTGCCGCGCCGTTTCATATGCTTCATCGTCCTCGATGTTGACCTTCTGGTCCATCATCCCCGGGTGATATATTTTTGGCACTATCGCTTCTTCCATGTTCTTCAGTCCCTGGATGGTATGTCCCTTTAGAGGCTCAACCCCGACAACCTTAACCTCAGGTTTTTTTTCTTTGAGATAGCGGCTTATTCCCATCAATGTCCCGGTTGTGCCCATACCGGCCACAATAACGTCGATCTTCCCTTCCGTCTGCGCAAAAATCTCCGGGCCTGTAGTCTCGTAGTGTGAAAGGGTATTGTTTATGTTCGTAAACTGGTTGGGCATGTAATATTTATCCGGTTCCGCCTCAATTATCTTGAGCGCCGCCCTGATCGAGCCGTCAGTACGTTCACATGCGGGGGTAAGTACGACTTCCGCTCCGTAAGCTTCCAGGATACGGCTTCTTTCCTCGCTTACACAGCCGGGTACGACCAGCTTGACTTTATACCCCTTGGCGGCGCCGATCATCGCTAAAGCAATCCCGGTGTTGCCGGAGGTGGGTTCCAAAATAATCTTGTCTTTGGTCAGTTCGCCGGATTCTTCAGCTTTCTTGATCATATAATACGCGGGACGGTCCTTGATTGAGCCGCCCGGGTTATTTCCTTCCAGCTTGCCAAATATTCTGACTTTGCTCCCGTTGTTCAATGTTTTTAATTCAACAAGCGGTGTATTGCCGATAGCAGATATTATATCCACAATTTTCCCTCCAGTTGTCCCCTTGGTTTGTAGTTAACTGTTTATAAATAGTGGATCAAAATAATACTTTTAGGAACCTTTGAAAAGAGGCTTGCGCTTTTGCAAAAAAGCTTCCAGCCCTTCCTGGTAATCATCAGTATGTGCCGCGTTCAGTACGCCCTGCCGCTCCACCTCCAGTTGGCGCTCTAAAAGCGCCAGCAATGCCTGGTTTAAATTCTCCTTGGCAATCGCAAAGGATCGTGTGGCGCCGGCAGCCAGTTTTTTAGCCCAGATGCGCGCAGCCTCTTCCAGTTCTTCCGGTGCGACTACTTTGTGGACCAGGTTTATGGCCAGGGCCTGTTCCGCATCGTAAACAGGGTCAAGGAAAACCATCTCGCCGGCCCTGGCAAAGCCCGCCAGCAGACCGGCCCACAGGCTCCAGCCGGCGTCTGGCGCCAGGCCAAGGCTGGTATAAGCCTGCTTGAATTTTGCCTGGCTGGAGCAGAGACGCAGGTCGCAAGCTAGCGCCAGAGACATTCCTGCGCCGCCCACCGAACCGTTTATCACAGCCAGCACCGGCTTGGGCATCTGCCTGACCTGGAGGATGATGCGGTGCAGCGGCTCCAGCACACGGCGGACCGGTTCGCCGGGATCCGTGCGGGCAAACTGCTCAAAATATTTTATATCGCCGCCGGAACAAAAAACCTTCCCGCTGCCGGTCAGGATTACAACCCTAATTCCCCGATCCGAACGGCATGTCTCCAGAGCGGTACAGATTTCGTTTGATATATTCAGATCCAATGCGTTGAAACTGGCGGGCCGGTTCAAGGTAATGGTCGCTATTGCGCCGTCTTTACAAAAAAGAATATCTTTGAAAGACATCTAACCATCCTCCTTATTATACGATACCAATATAGTTATTCGATAGTCATTTATTTTTTCCCGCTTGCAGCAATCAATTGTGTTAGATTATCATTTAAAAGCACCGGCTACCGCGGCGGCAATGGCTGCGCCCATACCTGAACCATCTTTAGTGATTTTTAATGTCACCTGTCCCGACCGGTCCTGTAAAACATCGTCCATAGCCAGTCGCAGGTTAGTGGCAAAACCAGGCATCTTCTCATATAACGAACCGTCAACAGCAATAATATGTGGGCGTTTTAAAAGTGGGTCCAGGCGCCGCAGCACACCGGCATAGGTTGCCGCCACCAGCCGCGCTGCCCGGGTTGTCAATAAATTAGCAATGGTTTTCAGTGCGCTGAGTTCCGGGAGCGAGAGTTCCTCAATACCTGTGGAGCCTTTGAGCCACGCTGCTGTTTCGCTCAGTCCTAAGGACTCATCACCCAGCATCAGGGAAATATGCTCCGCACTAAGGCTGTTTGTTTGGAAGGGAAAGCCCGTCATATCGCTGCCCCTCCCTGGAAACAGACAGCCCTTATGCACCAAGTCAAGAACAACAAGTCTCATCAGTTCTCCCAGATAACGTCCGGATACCATTTTTTCCAGTACCTGTTCACCGGGCTTTTCGCTGTGCAAATCAAGATACCGGTCAAAGTCATTTGTCGGCAGTCCGTTGAAGTTGCCGGATTCAATGTTGATAATCATCGGGCCGGGTTGCCGGGGCGGCAGCGGCTCAAAATAACAGGTGTTATGACCGGTGCCGCAGATAGAACCAATGTCGGCGTTGGGGTTCACGTAAGCCGCCGTCAGCAGTGTGCCCACGGTATCGTTAATAACAGCCACAGGCATGATCCCGTGCAGGCCGCGACCTTGCAAAGCATCATGCAGGAGGAGGTTAATATCTCTTCCTTCAACCATCCTTGTATTGAACTCCTTTGTCCAAGCGATTAACACGGCTTTGTTCGACGCCTGCATTTCAGTAGGAAAGGAAAAGGTGAGTCCCAGGGGAACAGTTTCATTTGCTCCGACAAGCTCTACTATTTGTTCGGCTAGAAAGCTAAATAGTTCCCGGCCGGTTGCGGCTGAGGAGGTATAATCGTAACTGCCGCCCGGATCTTTTAATAGTGTTGATCTCTTTTTTAATACCGTTATTTCACCATCACCCAGCAACTTGATTAAGGAGACCCTGACATTAGTGCCGCCGAAATCAACTGACAAAAACACCCCGTTTTCCTCACCTGTGGGAATGTTAAAAAAAGAGGGGAGCATTTTCAGCGGTCCCTTTAGTCTCGTCAGACCGTCCAGCATAGCTTCGTGAAATTTTTCAGCGATGTCCTTCATTTCAATAATAGTTACGCGGAAACAATCATCCAAGACCCGCAACTCTGCACTTAAGCAGTCATTTTTTTTCATTTTTTCGCACCGACATATTAATCATATTTTTTTATAAAAATTTTCGTTACTAATGTTAACATACTTATTATTCCTATACAATTTTATCTTACTTAATAAATAATAAAACGCTGTGACTTTTGTGGCTTTATATAGTCCCTAATAAAATTTCAAAAATTGTAATTCCTGAACGGCTGAAAAAACTTTTATGTAGGCAGAAGCTAACTTTTCAAAAATATATATTTTATATTTTGTTAAACTAAAGGTGTTTTTTCTAAATATAGCGAAAATGCGAAAAAAAATCAGAAGTTAGTTTTAAGGAGGTAATTACAAACTTCTTGGCGACAGAGGGATGTTTTTAAGGATAGTAAAAAAATATCGAAAGTATTTTATTTAAAAATGACCCGTCACAAAGTGTAAAAAAGAAAAGTATGCCTGTCCAGTTATTTTTGACCGATAAATACAAAATTGTCGGCAGCATACATATTTCGGTTAATATTCGCCTTAATTATTTTCTGTTGTCAGCAAACGAATTGATCCCTGTTACCAACGCGGTGGTTTATGATGTTTCGGACGACAAAGAGCTCTTTCAGGTGGAATTTATCTCCCTGAAAAAGAGTATGATCAATATCGCCATGGAAGTTAAATAGTTAAGATATATCCCATCAAGCGTGGTATTATTATTAGGTATTAAAATCGATAATAAGAAAAACCCTGCTCCTAAAAGGAGCAGGGGGTGGATAAATGGCATACATTCAGAATATTACCCGTTTGCAACTATTTTATACACTACTTTGTAAATTTTATATAATTTCAAATGAAATTCACCGGGTCATTATACTCGGCAGGAAAGTAGCAATCTGCGGGAATACCATCAGGATCAGTATACATACTATTATCGCGATCAAAAAAGGCCATATCCCCTTAAATATTACTTCCAGGGGGACATCCGGAACTACACCCTTAATCACATAAACGTTCATGCCCACCGGCGGGGTAATTACACCCATCGCCACCACCAGGACAATGACCACTCCAAACCAGATCGGATCATAGCCCAGCGTTGTCACCGCAACCGGATAGAAAATGGGTACGGTCAGCAGGATCAGCGCCAGTGCGTCGATCAAACAACCCAGTATAAAATAAATTAAAATAATGATAGCCATAATGGCATAAGCAGGCAGGTCAAGCGCGCCGGCCCAGTTGGCCAGTTCAAACGGTACCCTGCTCACAGCCATGAAGCGGCCAAAGATCACAGCGCCGGCAACCATGAACAAGATCATGGCACTGGTGCGCGTGGTATCATAGAGTGATTTTTTAAAATTCTCCCAGCTCAGGCGCTTTTCCAGGAGTGATACCACCAGCACACCCGCGGCGCCCACCGCACCCGCTTCCGTTGCTGTAAACCATCCGGCAAACAACCCGCCGATAGAGAGCACAAAGATAAACAACACCTCTCCCAGCCCGCCGCGCAGCGCTGCCACACGCTCTTTCCAGTTTGATTTCGGCCCCGCTGGGCCCAACTCCGGTTTGCGCATTGTCAGAATGTATATCGTTGCTATATAAAGCAGCATGAGTAAAATACCGGGCAATATTCCGGCCATGAATAACTTGCCTACCGACTGTTCGGTCGCCATACCGTAAACAATGAAGATCACGCTGGGCGGGATCAATACGCCCAGTACTCCGCCTGCAGCAACGCTGGCTGTGGACATCGAGGTGTCATACTTGTATCTCTTCATTTCCGGCAGGGCAATAGCGCCCATGGTCGCCGCCGTGGCGGTGTTCGACCCACAGATAGCGCCAAAAAAGGCGCAGGCGACCTGTGTCGCGATAGCCAGACCGCCACGATAATGACCGATCATCTTGTAAGCAAAAACATACAAGCTGCTGCCGATTCCTGAATAATAAGCGAGAAAACCCATCCAGACAAACATGGGGATGACGCTTAATGAATAGGATGAAAAGTTGGCATAGAACTCCTTGGCCACCATGTTAAAAGACGCCTCTGGCGAAACCATAAAGCTGAACCCTGCAAATCCGGCCAGGGCCATAGCAATCGATATCGGCATCCGTAAAGCGACCATAATCAGGAAAAACAGTATGCCGATTAAACCAATAGTCATTGATGTCATCTGTTATTTGCCGCCTTAATAATATATTCGATAGACCTTACCAGCAAAACCAGGCTGTAGACCAGCAGACCCAGGGCGATCAGGTAGACAAAGGGATAAATCGGCGTCTGGGTTGTGGGTGTTACCAAACCGCTGTCATACATGCTCCTGGCATATGCCCCGACATACCAGGAAGAAGCAGCCAGAAAACACATCGATATGAAGTTTATAAACACGCCGACCACATCCCGCAGCCTGGCAGGGAACAAATCCACCACCAGGCTGACGTCAATGTGCCCGTTTTGTACGCTGCATTGAGCCAGCGCCAGGCCTATCACCAGCGCTGTCAACAGGCCTACATACTCATAGGCGCCAAAAATAGGTGCCTTAAAAAGCACGCGCAACAATATATTCACAACGACTAATAACATCGTTGCCACCAGGAAAAATGCTGCTACCTGGTCCAGCACCCGGCTGAGACCGGTAACCAGGACTGAAAACCGTTTCATCAAACCAGTTACCTCCACCGGCTTATTTGTACTCCTCATTGTATTTAACAGCCAGTTCCTTGACCGTGTCTAGTATCTGCTGGCCTGCGATGCCTTTTTCCTTCATACTGGCGACATATTCATCCTGGATCGGCTTAACCAGGGCAATCCAGCGATCCGCTTCCTCCTTCTGCAGGGTGAGCAGTTTCATTCCATTCTCATCTACCGCATACTTCAGGGCAGCTTCGTTCTGCTTATCCCACAGTCCCATAGCCACCTTTTCAAAGTATTCCTCATTGACCTTTTCAATGGCCTGCTGTGTTTCAGGGGACAGCGAGTTCCATTTATCCAGGTTCATGGTTACAAAGAACAGGGTATTGTAAAGGAAAGGAGTCTTGGTTATATATTGAGTGACTTCGGCCTGCTTCCAGCCCTGCAGTACTTCGATCGGACCGAGGTTGCCCTTTACAACTCCCTTGGACAAGGATTCATAGGCATCAGACTGCGGCATCGCCACCGGGTTTGCCCCCAACATCTTCAGTGTTTTGGCGCTGAGTCCGGTAGCCCTTAGTTCCAGGCCATTTAAATCAGCCAGGGTTTGTACCGGGTTTTTTGTAAACAAATCTCCCGATCCGGTGGTCAACACCATCATCAACTTGGTATCCTGCACCTCTTTGGGATTAATCTGCTTTATGCCCTCCCAGGCGACTTTGCTGGAAACCCTGGAGTTATTGTAAGTAACGCCGGGGAGTTCGAACGCTTCAAGGGCGGGGAAGTGTCCCCTGGTATAAGAGAAACATGACAGGCCTATATCGGCGATACCGTCTACTACGCCGTCATAAATCGCATCCGCTTTCAGCAGTGTTTCCTGGGGGTAACTGATAATCTTCACCTGTCCATTGGTAGCTTCTTCGATAGCCTCAGACCAGGGTTGAATTAGCTCTTTCTCAGCCGGATGAGTGCTTGGAAAAAAATGCGCCAGCTTAAGCTCAACCACCTGTTGGTTTTTTACCAGGGCAGATGATTGCGACGAACAGCCGGTCAGGGTAAACAGCGCTGTTACCGCCAGCAGCAGTAAAACCATAACGGTTGTTAATGCCCGCCCTCCATTGCCAAAACATAATCTTTTCATTTTTACTCCTCCTAAAATCATTTTAAAAAAACAAAAAAACCCCATAGGAGTTTTTAGGCTAGCAGTAAAAATTTATTTTACTAAATCGGGAACATAAAATAATACTCCCTTTGCCTGCCGTATTACCATCCTACACTTACCACAACTACTGTACTTCCTGTAACCTGCCATGCTACTGTGCAAAAACAAAACCTACAATTTTAAACCGGAAATGATCTCACCACACTTTCTCAATTTTTATTAATTATATCATATTCAGTACCAGAAAGGAATTCCCTTCCGCAAAGGAAAATTAATCGATATTTTTCATAGTAAGCTTTATACTATTATGTCAGCGGTAAGAAAAATATGTCATTATTTGAGACTAATTAAAGGAATAATCTTATTCTCTGACGAAGATATTTTTCTTAATTTAATCAATATGATCTGGGTGGTAAAAAATGTTCCAATCCTTCTTCCAGTATCTCATACTGCAAAATAATGATATGGTCCTGTTAATCCGACAGGACGGAAGAATCGTTGATACTAATGATACTGCGGCCTCGGTGTATGAATATGACCGCAGGGCACTGCTGACCATGAATTTTAAGGAGTTGTGCGCCCCTGAAACGACATTCGACATTTCGGAAGCGATCAAAGAATCTACCGGTCAAACCATGAAATTTAAAACAGTTCAAAGCAGTAAAAGCGGCGAGGTTTTCCCGGTGGAGATTATCGCCAGAAGCGCCCGTATAGATGATGAAGATATGCTCCTTTGTGTTATTCGCGCTCTCTCTAAAACCGAGCCGGACGGTGAAAACAGAAGTAAAGATAAAAAATACGAGGAAATTAAAGAGGCGTACGAAGAAATCAAAACAGCTTATACGGAACTGGCAAAAACCACTTACAAATCTTTTAATGATATCAGCAGCCTGGTACTTTCCAAACGGAAAGAGGAGCAGGCCCGCAAGCGGTCTGAGTTGCTTTCAAACATCGATTACCTGACCGGCACATTAAAGAGGCGGGCATTTGAAAAACAGTTGGACGCTGAAATCAACCGGGCCAGGCGGGGAAATCTGCCACTGTCAGTAATACTCACTGATATAGACTTTTATAAACAAATTAACGATACCCACGGCCACCAGTCAGGTAACGAGGTTCTGAAGAAATTAGCTGAGTTTCTCATGCAGCAGTGCCGATCATATGATTTTATCGGTCGCTACGGCGGGGAAGAGTTTATCATATGCCTGTCTGGAGCCAGCCCAGAAGACGCTTTCAAAAAAGCCGAGCATCTCTGCATAGCGGTACCAAAATTAGAGATTCCCGGTATGGATAACATTGAAATAACTGCCAGTTTTGGTGTGTCCTCCCTGAGAGCAGCTGACGGGGAAAACATCAACGCAATATTGATGAGAGCCAACCAGGCCTTAGCTCAAGCGAAAAGTAACGGAGGCAACTGCGCCCGCATGTCGGAGTAACTTTTAACCCGACCCACCAACCAGCTCTTGAACTATTCCGCCCAGGCAAACACCTTATAAAATAAAAACCCGCCGAAGCGGGCTATGTCTCTATTCATTAATTTTTGCTCTTTATTTTATGCCTTTGTTGCTTGATCTTTAGCTTTGGTTTCTTCCGGTTCATCAATATCTGCCTGTGTTGAACGTTTGAATTCACGAATTGTCTTGCCTACTGCCTTGCCCACCTCCGGGAGTTTACCCGGTCCGAAAATAATCAACACCACTATCAGAATCAGCAGTAAATGCATGGGCTGAAACATTCCTGTAAACATGGCTGTCCCCCCTTAGTAGGTCTTACGATGATTATACCAGATAAAACAACAAACGCAATTACTAATTATTATAACATCATAGTTGCGAATATGACGACTGCATCATGAGTGATATATATTTTACTTGTCGCTTGTCACCCCGGTTACAAAATCCATTATTTCTTCCGATTTAGTATAATCATACTCATCCAGAAGGCTCAGGTATTCCTCCAGTATGCCGGCAAGTTTCGTTTCCTTATTTTCCGCAATTGTTTTTTCGTAGCTTTGAATAAAACTGTCTTTTGCTTTTTCTGTCTGGTAATCAAATAAAGGAGTATTGTTTAAGCCCAGCAGATAAGCTTTCAAGTAATAGCCGTGGAACTGCTTCACCTGCTGTATCAAGGCAAAATCAGGATAGTTACCGATATATTTTTCGGTCTTTACAGTTCTGTTTGCCAGTTCATCCGGACTGATAAGCAAAGCGGCGTCCGACGCAAAATGCTTGTTGCTTTCTGCCGCCATAATCTCCAGGTACCCCGCAACTTGATCTGACGTCTGCCCGCCAAATTCCTTCAGTATTAGATCATAATCGATTTCAGGATAATACATACCCTCGGATTGGGAAAGTTTATACCCGTTGCTAAAAGCATCTTGCAATAAATTCTTTATAGTCTCTTCCTTTATATTCTGCAGCTTTACTAGATCTTCATGCTTGTAATTATTCAAAGGTATATTTATGTCATTGGAAAACATTTTGTCTTCATAATCTTTCAGCTGTGTCTGCATAACTTCTAGGCAGCTAATAACTGCTTTATCCAAATTTTCCTGACTGAAGCTGGTTAGGTTTGCTTTAATAAAACCTGTTAATTCCCCGGCAGGCTTGTTTTCGTTGATTAGAATCTGATATTGATTCATCAATTCTTCCTGATTGAGCTTTGCCAGCTTGTCATTCTCCATGTCGGTTTTCGCACACCCGGCCAGAACAAGCAACATAATAGCTAGAATTCCCGCCAATACTTTTTTCAATACAGTCACCTCATTTTTATATACTTATTAGTTAGACGCCCGGGGAGGCATTCAAGTTCTGCACCCATCCGTATTATCAAAATTAACATACCCTGCCACTTTTTACCTAACCTTATGATCAAACAAGTATAACGACAGTCGCCGGCGGCCAAATCTATTGTTTTACCAAGTTGAGTAATTTATAATCTTTTGTATACATGGCGCAAGCTGTCCAGTCATGTTAAAATAAATAGACAATTTAATTAAGGGGGCTTTTTTTATGAATAAGGGTTGTCTTCAAAGCGATATGGTTACACAAGGGGTGGCCCGGGCGCCGCACAGGTCTCTTTTTTACGCCATGGGTTATACCGAGGACGACTTGAAGAAACCGCTGATCGGCATTGTAAACTCTTTCAACGAGATTATTCCGGGACACATCCACCTGCGTGACCTGGCCCAGGCGGCCAAGCTCGGAGTGTCGGCGGCAGGCGGCACTCCGGTGGAATTTCCGGTTATCGGTATATGCGACGGCATCGCCATGAACCATGACGGGATGAAATATCCCCTGGCCAGCCGTGAACTGATAGCGGATTCTATTGAAACCATGGCTGTAGCCCATAAGTTTGACGGGCTCGTCCTTATTGGTAACTGCGACAAGATCGTGCCGGGTATGCTCATGGCGGCAGCCAGGCTGAATATTCCTTCTGTTTATGTTAGCGGCGGGCCGATGCTTACCGGCAACTACGCGGGCGATGACGCCGACCTGGTGCGACCCCTTTTTGAAGCCGTGGGAGCTTATGCCGTAGGAGCTATAACCGCTGCCGAGATGGAAGAGATGGAACAGAGCGCCTGCCCAAGCTGCGGCAGTTGTTCCGGGCTGTTTACCGCCAACTCCATGAACTGCCTGGTAGAAGCCCTGGGGATAGGCCTGCCCGGCAACGGCACCATACCGGCGCCGTACGGGCAGCGCAAGGCGCTGGCCAAACTGGCTGGCCAGCAGGCTATGCAGATGGTCAGGGAAAACATCCGCCCGCGCGATATCATGACCCTTGACGCGTTTAAAAACGCGATAGCCCTGGATATGGCTATCGGCGGCTCCAGCAACACGGTCCTGCACCTGCTGGCCATCGCCAACGAGGCTGGTGTGCCGCTCAGGATCGAGGATTTTGATGAAATCAGCACACACGTCCCCAACATTACCAAGCTCAGCCCCGGCGGTCCGCACCACCTCTTTGACCTTTCTGTGGCGGGTGGTATCTCCGCAGTGCTGAAGCAACTGGCTGATGCGGACCTGCTTAACCTGGAAACAAAATCCGTAACGGGAAGATCTCTTGGCGAAAACATCAGTAATGCTTCTGTTCGCAACCAGGAAGTGATCCGACCCCTGGACAATCCCTACAGCAAGGAGGGCGGCATCGCCATCTTAAAAGGCAACCTGGCTCCGGACGGGGCTGTGGTGAAGCAGTCGGCGGTAGCCAGGGAAATGCTCAAGCACAGCGGCCCGGCACGGGTGTATGACAGTGAAGAAGAAGCCTTTGAGGCGATTATGGAAGGCAAGATTAATAAAGGAGACGTGGTTGTCATCCGCTATGAGGGGCCCAAAGGCGGACCCGGCATGCGTGAAATGCTGAGCCCCACGTCATCTATTACCGGCATGGGACTGGATAAAGACGTGGCCTTAATTACTGACGGCCGGTTCTCCGGCGGCACCCGGGGCGCCAGCATCGGCCATGTTTCGCCTGAGGCGTCCGAGGGCGGCCCCATCGCTCTGCTGCAGGAAGGCGATATCATCGATATCGACATTCCCAACCGCGCTTTAAGTGTTAAGCTGACCGACGAGGAACTTGACGCCCGGCGCAGCAGCTGGAAGAAGCCCGCGCCCAAAGTGACCGGCAAAAGCTACCTGGCCCGCTACTCGGCGCTGGTGACCTCCTCCAGCACCGGCGCGGTAATGAAAACACCCGAATAAGATAAAAAGTGGTTGGGACCGGAAGGCACCAACCACTTTTTATGCTTTCCATTGTGTCATTCTTTAGAAATCCTGTTGCTGCCGGGATCGGCAAACTCAAACTTCAACTTTCCGCCGACTGCGTCTTCCCAGACAAGGTGAGCGGTAAAGGTCTGTCCGTTTTTAGACTTGAAGCCTTTGATCAAAGAGGTTTTCCCCTTTTTTAAAAGGCTTTTTACCTGGGTTTTGGTCAATACTTTTCCACAGATTGGGGTTTTCCACAGCACAAAGCCACAGCCGTTTTTCCAGTTGGAGCAGCCGTAGCCCTTCTGTCCTTCAATCACTTCTCCGCCGCAGCGGGGGCAGGCGCCCAGTTTTTCAAAAGTTTTTTCTTGAAGCGGCTTTGCAGGTTGCCCATGATGCGACCGTTCTGATTTGACCGGTTTTTTGGCTTTCTTAACAGTCTTAGCAGGAGCCAGGGCCAGCGGCGTTTTTCCGTGTTTTTGTTCATAGGTACGAAGCTCATTCAGAACGCGGATAACAGCCTCTTCTACCTCGCCCATGTATTTTTCCAGAGTCAGTTCTCCCTTTTCCACTTGAGCCAGATCATACTCCAACTGCCCCGTCATTTCCGCGCTGATCAAAAGCCGGGCCTGGGGCAGTCTGTCCTGAATCAGAGCTATTAGCTGCGTCCCTTTATCGGTGGGCTTTAAAGCCTTCTGCTCCTGCCGGACGTAGCCTCGCCGGATCAGGTTTTCGATGATGGCTGGCCGGGTGGCCACGGTTCCCAGACCTTTTCCTTTCATTTGCTGGCGTAAAACGTCATCTTCTATCTGTTTGCCGGCACCTTCCATAGCTTTGAGCAGATCTCCCTGGGTAAACCGTTTGGGTGGTTGGGTGGCTTTTCCCTCGATCCTGACTTCCCGTGTTTGAACGGATTCGTCCCGGTGAACCGGTGGCAGATCTTTATTCTCGTCTTCCGTCCCATCTTTATGCCTGACTTTGCCCGTCTTTTTCCCGGGCGCTTGCAGGTCTTTAAAATGATATACTTTTTTCCAGCCGGGGCTGAGCAGTATTTTGCCTTTGGTCCGGAATAACTCCTGCGCCGCTTTGGTGACTATTCCTGTTTGTTGGTACCGGGCGGCCGGAAACCAAACCGCCAGAAAGCGCCGGACAATTAAATCATACAAATTTCCCTCGGCCGCGGAGAGCTTCTCCGGGCTGATTTTTTCGGTGGTGGGAATAATCGCGTGGTGGGCCGTGATGGTATTAATCACCCGCTTACCCCGGGGAACGCCCAGTTCCAGCGCTTCACCAGCGCTTTCGAGGTAGGGTTCCCGGCGGACTGCCTGGAGGTGGGCCGGCAGCTTCGGAATCAGATCTGCGGGAAGATAAGCGCAATCGGTCCTGGGATAGGTGATCGCTTTCTTTTCATATAGGGACTGGGCCAGCTCCAGCACTTTTTCAGCGCTGAACCCATATCTTTTTGAAGCCGCCACGGTCAGGGAGGTCAAATCAAAGAGCAAGGGCGGAGCTTCGGATATTTCCTTTTGTTCGACTTTGATAATTTTCCCCGGCTGACCCTCGGTTTTGGCTGCAATATTTTCCGCGGCCTGCCGATCTGTCAGGCGCTTATTTCTCTGGCCGGGGTCAAACCAGCGCCCGCTATACCCTCCCTGTCCGGCCGCAAAGGTCGCTTTGACTTCAAAATAGGTTTCGGCCACAAACTTTTCTATTTCCCATTCCCGCCGGACAATGAGGGCCAGGGTCGGGGTCTGTACCCGGCCGATGGAAATCACGCTGGGCTTCTTGCGCGCGGTATCAAAACTGCCGAACAGGGCAGTGAAACCTTCGGTCAGGTTCATTCCGAAATCCCAATCGGCAAAAGCCCTGCCATGACCTGCTGCCGCCAATCCCGCCACTGCCTGCCCGGGAAGAAGGCTGCGCATTCCTTCCAGGATGGCTTCCCGGGTCAGGGAAGAAATCCAAAGCCGGGATAAAGGCTTCGAACAGCGCACCAGATCCCAAACCTCTTGAAAAAGCAACTGGCCTTCCCTGTCCGCGTCTGTGCCGCAGATGACCTGCTCGATGTTCGTGGATTGAAGCCACTTTTTTATGATCTGAAACTGCCGGCGTGTCCCTGGTTTTACAATCCGGCGGAAAGCATGAATCCCAGGCAAAACAGGAAGTCGATTTAAACTCCAGCGCTTCCCCACCTTCTCCAGATCCATATACTCTTCCGGCCTGGCCAACTCTAAAAGGTGGCCGACACACCAGGTAATGACGTACTGATCGTTTTCTAGATAGCCCTGCCCTTTGCCCCGGACGCCTAAGGCAGAGGCATAGGCATGGGCCTGTGAAGGTTTTTCTGCAACAACCAGTGTTCTTTTCATAATTTCCTCATCCTCAGCAATATGAAGGTTTTGGTCGGCTGAAGCCGGCCTCACCTTGAAAAAGATTTAGCCCTTTAAAACTTCCCACACCCCGGGGTCTTCCATGCCCAGCCGCCAGATAGCAATTCCCTGCAAGTGGTATTCCTCAACTAGATCCAGCTTGTGAGTCAGGCTGGAGGCGTTTTCGAACCAGACCTGGTGCTCCCGACCACCACTGTCATTGTAATTGAAGTATGGCGACTGAGCCGCGCTGTCCCATAGAATATTCACCCGTTGTGAATTCGCAAGATCAACAGCCTGCCCGAAGGAAATGTACCTGGGACCAGCCTGGCCGACTGTCCAGTCAAAGCCGTACCCCGGTATTCCCAAAAGGATTTTTTCCGGTGGAATATTTTGCGCAGCGTATTTCACCACATCCCTGACCCAGCCGCAGGAGGCGATCGGTCCCGGCCCGCTGCTGTACCCGTGTTCATCGTAGGTCATGATGATTACACCGTGGGAATACCTGCCGATCTTGGCATAGTCAAAGGGTCCGGACCAGGAGCTTTGTAAATTGTCATGCGTTTTTGCGGGCACGCACACGGTTACTTTATATCCCTGGGGATCCAGCAGCTCAAACAACTCCTTAACCAGTAAAGAAAACTTATCCCGGTCAGCCAGACGTATATTTTCAATATCAAGGTTTACTCCGTCATAACCGTATTCCTTGATGATACTCTCCAACCGGTTGATAAACACACCTCTGGTCTGTTCATTTTCAAGCAAAGCCGCAGCCAGACCCGCACCGTCAACCCGTCCTGGATAGATCATGTTGTGTATTAAAGCCAGCACCTGGATATTGTTACTATGAGCTTCACTTATTATTGCCAGCGGATCACCGGCGCCGGAACCGTCTGGGGCATGGTGCTCCTCGATCCCTGCCGGGCTGTCCGGCTCCAGCCGATACCAGAAAGGCGCCACCGCGCTTATCTGACTGCTGTTCGCAGTCATACTGCCGTACGAACTGGGCAGGTCATGCTCCTGTTCAACGTAAAAACCCAGGACATAACGGGAGGTTCCAGAAGGTCCGGGCGGACCGAGCGGAATCCAAAGCCTTTGTTCCGGATAAATTATATCGGATGACAGGTTGTTGGCAGTTATAAGATCTTCAACCTGAACACCGAATTTTTGCCCGATGAAAAACAGGGTATCCCCGGCCCGGATAATATAGCTCTGGGCCATTGCCGGAGATACGCCGGGCAATACTGAAGCAGCCAGCAGAATAGAGATGCATAATAAGATAACAGCGGTGGTTTTTGCCTTTGCCACGATATTCCTCCTTCCAGGTTGCCTGATCATGGAAGAATTCGCTATAAAACGGCAGAAACCTACAAGAAATATGTAGCAGATCTACACCGCCGTTATTTTTCCCTCACCTCTATGTAAATGCCACAGCAGCACGCAGGGCAGATGAAGTCATCATCCTCAAACACATCTTCACCTGCTGTTGGCGGATTATTTTTCAGAAGCTCACCACAATTGGGGCTGTATGTCTGCATATCACTGTTTTTATTTCCAGATCGTTTATCCTGCCTTGATTGAGAGTTTTTTTTCGAGGGCAATTTCAAGCACCTGCCTTACAGATTGGCCAATAATGGGCTATGGGCTATATATTATTTCTATATTCATGGCTAAATTCATTTTAACTCTTACAAGATATTACATAAAAACCAGGACTTTATCAAAAGATAGATAAAAATAGACTGATTGCAGGGAAGAACATATGTTGTTAGGTATTGTGCGTACCCTTATATTATTTGCTGTGGTAGCGATAGGTTTAAGGTTGATGGGGAAAAGGCAGGTAGGCCAGCTGCAGCCATATGAACTTGTCATCGCAATCATGCTTTCAGCCTTGGCCGCGATCCCGATGGAGGACACCGGGGTGCCCCTTCTTTTTATCCTTTTCCCTATATTCACCCTGATCTTGGTGCAGGTCGCGATGTCTTACCTGTCATTAAAAAGCGAACGGGCCAGGGGAATAATCTGCGGCACACCCAGTGTGGTGATTGAAAACGGGAAAATTATTGAAAAAGAGCTGGCCAGGCTGCGTTACAACATAAACGACTTACTGGAACAGCTGCGGGCAAAAAATATACCCAATATTGCAGATGTGGAATTCGCCATCCTCGAAACCGGCGGCCAGTTAAGTGTCATCCCAAAATCCCAGAAAAGGCCGATTGTGCCGGAAGATTTAAACCTGCCCACGAAATATGAAGGTTTACCTGTCACGCTAATTATCGACGGGTTTGTGTTCAGAAAAAACCTGGCCAGGGTAAATCTTAATGAAGAATGGCTGCGTTCCGAACTGGACAAATTCGGCGTTGAATCCTTTAAGGAAGTCCTTTTCGCGCACCTTGACACGGAAGGAAAGCTGCTTTACCAGGTTAAATCAGAAGTGGGCTAGAGATTGTCATAGTCTTTTGGTAAACTCACCATTATCAATATGCATTTGCCGAGATATGTTGCGAAGGTTATACAATAATATAAGGGTGTGTGATGATGAGATTGTTTCTGGTCCTGATAATAATATTTGCAATCATCGTATCCTTCAGTTTCTGGACTAACCATATGCTGCAGGCGTCAGCCGGTGAAATTCTGCAGAAAATTGAACAAATAGAGCAAGGGATGGAAAATAATCAATGGGAACAAGCCCGGGCCGCTACCGCCGAGCTGGAAGAGACCTGGGATAAAAAAGCAAAATGGTGGCCGCTCGTTCTTAACCACCAGGAGATTGACAATATCGAGTTTTCTATGGTTAAAGCCGGGGAATATATTACAACAAAAAACACTACCCACTCATGGGCGCAGCTGTCGGAACTAAAGTTAATGATCAGGCATATTCCAGAAAAAGAATCTCTAACATTAGAAAATATTTTTTAAGTTTTCAAACTTTCTATTAAATAAAAAAACGACATAGTTAAAATGGATATGGGAAAAGCCGGGCAACCCCGGCTTTTTTGCACGTTTAACATTTTACTTCACACGTCTTAATGAAGGTTGGAACCCGACTGCTTTTGAGCCAGGTCGGCAAGCAGTTCCAGGAACAGGGATTTAGTCAGCGACTGCCTGTTTTCCATGCACACCCAGCCCCTCCTGCTGGAGTATAACAAAGAATATCTCCGCCCGTGGTTGGACATATCCACACGCCCTATCGCTCCGATGGCAAACCTGCCCGCCGGCTTAAGTTCGATAAGCGTGTTTTCTGTCTTTAAATACAGCATGGGCGCGCTGTAGCTGCCTATATGCTCCTCATCCAGTTCTATTATGGTCTCAATAATATCACAAACCGGCGTGCAGCATGGACATGACGCCCCGTGCTGTGGCCTGGTCCATTCTTTCAGCTGTTTCACCAGGCCATCAAGGGCCGCCAGCCAGTCCTCCTTGATTTTTTGGTTTGTCAACGCTTCCTCATTGGGCGGGACAGACATATCATCAACTCCACTATGCATTTTAATAATTATAGGTTAATCTTCCTGGTAAAATCAATCATAATCTGAAATAGAACTTCCTAATGTGATGCAATCGTATTGTTACGACAACGGTTGCTTATAATGCTCCCATAAAGTGAGACAACAGATCTCGAAATCTAAGTTATACTAACATCATGAAAACAAGAAAAATGTACACGCCAGAATTCAAAACCAGGGTTGTCCTGGAAATTCTATCCGAGGTAG
>JAQVXL010000095.1 GCA_028709235.1 Desulfotomaculaceae bacterium | reverse complement strand
AGTAATGGAGGTCTAAATTAGCGATCTTCAGTTGAAAAAGAACTTTTTGAGCTATCTGCTCAAGACAATTTTTACTATTGAAAACCCCCATAGGGGTTAAACAACCTGTTTTTGCAGTGGAATCAAAATTTACTTATGATTAAATAATTGGGGGTGATCAATTCAAAGGTATATTACTAGAGTTATCCGGTACCAATAAAGGAGGAGTTTTTTTGCGCAGAAAGTGTTTCGCTGTTGCCCTATGCCTGAATTTTTTACTGGCTGTAACAGCCTATCTGTTAACGCCTTCATGGGCAGAGGCGTACCAGGTTATTTCAAAAACCGGCGGAGAAGAGATTATCACCCAGGGCGCCTCTCTGCAAACAGTCCGGATGAAAACAGACGGGGGACCGCTAAACGTTTACATCCTTAAAGCCGATCTGAGCGATCCATTATTAAAAATAGACACGATCATCGGCAGTGACGGTACTCTAAACAAAAACCAGACTGTTACCGATATGGCCAGGCGCACTGGAGCGGTAGCAGCCATAAACGGTGATTTTTTTCAAATGATGGATAGCGGGCGCACCATAGGACTGGCTTACCAGGGCGGTGAATTGGTGGAGAGCCCCGCCCGCAGGAACGACATGTATGGTTTTGGCCTGACAATGGATAAAGCGCCGCTGATTGAAGTGTTTGATTTCGCAGGTATGGTTACAGCTGCTAATGGAAAGAGCTTTTCCCTGGCCGGCATCAATAAACCCGGGTACCTGCTGCAATCCAGCGTGTCTTCCGATGTCGACGCTTTAAATCTTTATAACACACTCTGGGGCACGACCAGCAGGGGCCAGTTGCCCGACCTGACCGGAGTGGTGGAAGCAGTCGTGCAGGATGGTGTAGTACAGCGGGTTTTAACTGATCAGCCTGGTGTGGCCATACCGGCCAATGGTTATATACTGCAAGGACACGGCCAGGCGGCAAAGTTTATCAAAGATAACCTGCAGCCCGGCTCAGATGTCAGCTATACATACACAGTGGAACCCGGCGGCATTAACCTCTTCGCTGCTGTCGGCGGACAAGCTTTACTGGTGCAGGATGGACAATTGCCTGCTTACTTTACTCAAAACATCAGTGGCAAGCACGCCAGGACAACCGTAGGAATATCAAAAGACGGGAACACCCTCTACCTGGTGGCTGTTGAAAAGTATACTGACTCCAGCGACACTACCGTGAGCGTGGGTATGACCCAGGAAGAGCTGGCCGACTTTTTAATCTCTATTGGTGTTTGGCGGGCTGTAAACCTTGATGGCGGCGGTTCGACAACCCTGGCAGCGCGTTATTTAGGAGATTTTGACGCCAGCCTGGTTAACCAGCCGCAGGGAACTGCTCAAAGGCGGGTGCCTGATGCCTTAGGTATTTTTTCCCTGGCGCCGCCAGGAACACCTTCGGGTTTGATTGTCAGCGGACCTGGTGTGCTGCTGGCAGGCACAAGCGGCAAGTTTGAGGTCAAGGGGTATGACCAGTATCATAACCCGGTGCGGATATCTGCAGGTAGTGTGTCATTTTCCGCGCCGGCCGGTACCGGTGATTTTCAGGGAAGTGAATTTACGGCTGCCGGCGCAAGCGGCACTGTTACTGTCACCGCATCCCTGGGCAATGTGAGCGGCACGGCCGCAGTAAGGGTAATTGGCCCGGATATGATTTCAAAGCTGGTGATCAATCCTGATGTGCTAAAAATCGAACCCGGAAAATCCGTTCAACTATCATTACAAGTGAAAACACACAGCGGCGAAATATTTGATATCCGACCGGCGGACGTTATATGGAGCGTTGACAGCTCGGCAGGGCAAATTGTCGACGGTAAATTTACAGCCGGGCAAAATACTGTTACAGGACAAATAACAGCGACCTTCCAGGGGCTGACTGCTGCTGTCCCGGTCACTGTGCAACCACCCTGGGAAGAAATTCATGTTGATCCCCTGAAGGAAACCAGTGTTTCAATGGACGATTGGGTAGAAGTCCGGTTTCCCGCTGGAACCACAAGAGAGCCGGCAGATATCAAACTGAACCATGAGTCTAATTTCTCTGACGTCCCGGCAGGAATATATGTGCTCGGCGCTGTTAACTTAAAACCGGTCGAAGGGCAGGAAGTAATTCTTAATACACCCCTGCTTGTTGACTGGCTGTACAGTGAAGATGTGCTGAGTCACCGTCCGGTCATAATGCTCTATGACGACAAAGCGAAAAAATGGCTGGAGCAGCCGGCCAGGATTAAAGGAGACGGGACCACCAGGACTATCTCCGCCAGAGTATGGGGGTTTGACCGGTTGGTGCTGGCTGATGACCGGCGGCCTGCGCCGGTCTTTAAAGACACGGCCGGCCATTGGGCCAATCCTGCAATCAGCAAACTAGCGGCAAGCGGGGTGCTGGCAGGATTTCCAGACGGCACTTTCGTACCCGGGCAGCCGGTAACCAGGGCGCAATTCGCCTATGCGCTGGCGGCTGCGTTACAGTGGCCGGCGCCGGAAAGCCCGGCTAACTTTAGTGATAATGTCCCCGCATGGGCTCGGGCAGCTGTGGAAAAAGCAGTTTCCCGGGGGGTTATTGCCGGATATCCAGACGGAACATACAGGCCGGACGCCGGTATTACCAGGAGTGAAATGGCCGTGATGATTGACCGGGCTTTAGCTCTCCCTGCATCAGACAGCAAATTGGCATGCTTGGACCTGAATAAGATACCGGATTTTGCCTTCGGTGCAGTAAGCAGGACAGTTGACGCCGGCATTCTTCAGGGCAGCGAAGGATATTTTAATCCTGCTAAGGGAGTATCCCGTGCGGAAATGGCAGTTGCGCTGGCCAGGGTTTTAAACTGGTGGGCGGAACACCCATAGAATAGATATAGCAGAATTAATTTTCAATGCGGCAGGTAAACCCTGCACTTTAGAGAAGTATAATATAACAAAATTAATATTTGTACCGACAGGTGCCCGCAAGGGAGAATAGGGAATCAGGTGTAAGTCCTGAGCGGTCCCGCCACTGTTACCGGGAGTCCGTTGCGCTAATGCCACTGTTAATAAGCACATCACAGAGTGTGTCACGGGAAGGCCGCGCCGGACAATGAACGAAGCCAGGAGACCTGCCTGTTGGTTAGATGCCCGCGGGAAAAGGGCGATCCGGAGGATGATGGAAAAGTCCACGGCCTAATTATAGGCTGTGGTTTTTTTTATCTTACTTTAATATGAAAGGAGAAAAGACATGTTACTGGTAGAAACGTTAAGTGAAATTGAGGACCTTGACCGATCAGCGATGGAAAAAGCGCAGCGCAAGCTGGACAGCCTGATCAAGCCCCCGGGGAGCCTCGGCATTCTGGAAAAGATAGCGGTGCAGTTGGCGGGTATTACAGGCAATCCCAGCCCCCAAATAGGGGAAAAAGCAGTAATAATAATGGCGGGTGACCATGGTGTAGTGGAAGAAGGTGTAAGCATCGCGCCACAGGAAGTTACCGTGCAGATGCTGCCGACTTTTATTACGGGAGTGGCTGGGATCGGAGTGCTCGCCAGACATGCCGGCGCCAGGATCGTTGTAGTTGATGTGGGTGTTGCGTCGACCGTTGACTTTCCGGGAGTGCTGCGGAAAAAGGTTAAGGCAGGAACCGGCAACATTGCAAAAGGCCCGGCCATGTCAAGGGAGGAAGCGGTTAAAGCGCTGGAAGTGGGTATCCAGGTGGCGCTGGAGGAGATCAAACGTGGGGCAAGCCTGTTGGCCACAGGAGACATGGGCATCGGCAACACAACACCAAGCAGCGCTATATTAGCCGCCATAGGCGGTTATTCGGCCGAAGAAGTTGCCGGGCGGGGGACATTGGTAAACGATCAGGTGATGAATGTCAAGGTCAGGGTGATTAACCGCGCCCTAAATGTCAATAAACCTGATCGCGATGACGGTATAGATGTCCTGGCAAAGGTGGGCGGCCTTGAAATTGCCGGCCTGGCAGGAGTTATACTAGGCGCCGCGGCAAAGCGGACGCCGGTATTAATTGACGGTTTTATCACAACGGCAGCGGCCTTAGCGGCATGTAAAATACAGCCAAAAGCCCGGCAATATATTATCGCCTCCCATCTGTCAGGAGAACAGGCACACCGACTGATGCTGGAAGAGCTGAATCTGACGCCGGTGATTAACTTGAATATGCGCCTGGGCGAAGGTACGGGAGCGACCCTGACCATGCATCTTATTGAAGCTGCCACCAAGATCATTCGCGAAATGGCTTCTTTTGATGAGGCCGGCGTCTCGGACCTGGACGATGATAAAATATTAAGTTAAGATTTTTTTATTGTAAATAAAAATTAGCACTACCGGTACAATTATCACCTTCCCTGGCAGGGAAGGTTGATTTTTGCCTAAATAATTTTATGTAAAGCAAATAACTTTTACGCAAATCTTTCGTATACAGTATAGATGGTAAGCGGGGTGTCCGATGAACGAAAAAATTTTAACAGATTTATACCGTAAACATGTGGCAACGGTATACCGGTATTTATTAAGCATGTGCCGTCACAGAGAAACGGCCGAAGACCTGACACAAGAGACTTTTACCCGCGCCACCATATACCTTGACAAACTGAAGGAAGAGACTTTTTTAGGCTGGCTGCTTCGCATCGCGCGGAACCTTTATATCGACCGGTGGCGAAAGGAGAAATATTACCTTTCATATTCACTGGATAATGAGTCTTCACCTGGTCATGCAATAGTTAAAAGGCTGGAACAATCGGTTTACCCCCTGCCTGAAGAAAAACTGTTAAGACAGGAGCAGCGCCGGAAGGTAAAAGAAGTGCTCGAATTGCTGCCGGAAAAGTACCGGACGGCTCTTGTATTAAGAGATATTTTTGGAATTTCGTACGTTGAAATCGGAATGATTACAAGATGGTCCGCGTCCGAGGTAAAAGCAACCATCTACCAGGCACGACAAAGGTTCCGCAAGCTTTATAACTTAAAACTTTAGTGATTACAGATTGCTCTGAGGAGGAACAAAATCATGACCGAAACAAATAATGATAAATCAATTAATCACGTTGAAGCAATGAAGCTGCTGCCTTTATACCTGGCCGGAGAACTGGATAATAAAATTTCCAACAGAATCAGGCAACACTTGGAGAATTGCCAGGAATGCAGGATGGAGGCTGACGCTCTAAAAGACACGCTCCCGGAACTGCAAATTGAAGCGGTTCAAGAGAACCTCACAGAACCAAAAGTTGAACGAATACTGCGCAGGAGCCGCTTAAGAGCATTGTTTTCCGGCGGGATTATCAGCTTTATGATAGGAGCCGGTATTCTTTTATCTCTTTTCTTATTAATGTTCGTAACGAAACCTCTATTATACGGTAAAGGCAATGAAATCAGGAATGTAGTCAATCTTGGTGTGCCATTAACACAGCCGGGTGTTTTTGTTTCTGGTTCCGGCGGAAAAGTTGGCTACTGGGGAAGTTTAAATGCAGAAGGTAAATTAAAAAGGTGTATTGGCGGCAGCAGAAGTTGGGACGCGGGCAAGATTACAGGGACCGTCAACCTTTGGGGGGCAAAACTTTTCAATTATGAATGGATAGCCGACCGCCAGACTATTTATAGATTTAAACTTCCCCAGAGTAATAACAACCGGGTTTCAGAAAAAAACATCCGTTTGCTATGGGAAGGCTTGGAGCGTTTGCCCT
>JAQVXL010000036.1 GCA_028709235.1 Desulfotomaculaceae bacterium | reverse complement strand
AAAACGCTCCAATGCCAGATGTCCATGACGGCCCCGTAAAGGTAGCCCCAGACAAAACAAAGCACGGTGATAGTTTTATATCCCGCCCGGGGAAACAAATACCTGACTGCCGCCCCGGACATGCCTACCAGGCCCCAGCAGATCATCTGCCAGGGCGTCCAGGGCCCCTGGCCGATAAAAAAATTTGAAATCAAGGGCGTCATCGCGCCCACAAAGAAGCCTACCCGCGCTCCGAACACAAACCCCGCGATCTCCACCAGAAACATGGTGGGCTGCAGAAAGAGCAATGCCACGCCGGTTACCGTTCTGCTTACGGCGCAAAAGGCGGCCAGCATGGCGATGAGCGACACCTGGCGCGCGTTCAGGCCCGCTTTTTTTTCCATCCCCAGCATGAGCAGGGCCACTGAAAAAATGCCGGCCATGGTTATGTACAAGCCCCAATTCGTCTCCGTCACATCACATCACCCCCGGGTCTTCACCTGCGGCAGCGCCGCCTGCAACAAGAGGGTAGATCCTGTCCCGCGCCTCGCTGAAAGTAAGCACGCCGTTACAGATGCCCCGGCACATTTTGCCCAACTGGGGGGAATAGAAGACCGATTTACCCAGTACATCGTGCTTCGGGCCGTCGCTGACCACCCTGCCGGAGAACATCATCACCACCCGGGCGGCATACTCGGCGGCGAACTCCACGTCATGGGTCACCACTATCACTGTGCGTCCTTTTTCCGCTTCCTGTTGCAGAAACCTGCCCAGTTCCGCCTTCAAGCGGAAGTCTACCCCCCTGGTGGGCTCGTCCAGGATGATCAGACAGGGGGAAGTGACCAGCACCGACGCCAGGGCGACCCTCTGCCTCTCACCGCTGCTCAGGTCCCGCGGATTTGTCCGGCGGTACTGGGCCAGGTTGAATCTTTCCAGCATTTCATCGGCAGCGGACGTATCTTTCAGGCCAAAATTTTTCAGGGTAAAGAGCAGCTCGTCCTCCACTGTGTCCTGGAAGAGGTAGTCATTGGGGTTCTGGGAGAGATACGCGATGTGCTTCCTGATCTCCTTGAACCCGTTTTTGCCGACGTCCTGGCCGAAGACCTCGACAGTGCCCCGGTCCGGCCTGAGCAGGCCGGTCAACTGCCTGAGCATCGTTGACTTGCCCGCGCCATTTTCACCCAGGACTGCTACAAATTCTCCCTCCCTGATATCCAAGCTAACGTCTTTTAAAACTTCCTGCCCGCCCGGGTAGGTAAACCACAGGTTTTTCTGGCGCACGGCGCCGCTCCGCCCCGTCAAGTCAGCAGGGCAGGCATCGCCTGCTCCAGGAGCAGGAAGCGCCGCGCCGGTTTCTTTAATATTCAGACAGGAACGAAGCAGTTTCCTGCCCTCCTTTACCGTCAGCGGTACGGTCGGCGCCTGCAAACCGGCAAAAAACCTGGCCACCGGCGGCAGAAAAGGCGCGCATCCCTTAATGGTTTTGCGGGCAACTTCCCGGGCGCTCCCGTCGCAGGCAATTCTTCCTTGATCCATTAATAAAACCCGGTCCGCCAGGTGGTAACAGCGCTCCAACCGCTGCTCGATCATGACCACGGTAAAACCCATTTCCTCGTTCAGCCGCTTGACCAGGTTCAGGATATCTTCCGCCGCAACGGGGTCCAGTTGGGAGGTGGGCTCGTCCAGGACCAGCACGTGGGGCTGCATGGCCAGTACGGAAGCCAGGGCCAGTTTCTGTTTCTGCCCGCCGGACAGATTGGCCGTAAAGTCCCCCCTGATCTGCTCCAGGTCCATGAAGCATATCACCTCGGCTACCCGGCGCAGCATCTCTTCGTTATCCAAACCCAGGTTCTCCAGGCCAAAAGCTATTTCCGCCTCGACATGGGTCTGCACGATCTGTTTTTCCGGGTCCTGGAAGACCATACCCACTTGTCTGGCCAACTTCCTGCGGTCCATGGCCCTGATGTCCTGCCCCTGAAAATAAACCTCCCCGCCGATGCGGCCCCCGTAAAAATCCGGGATCAGGCCCGCCAGCACCCTGGCCACCGAGGACTTGCCCGAGCCGGAGCCGCCCGCCACCAGGATGAATTCCCCATCTTCGATCTCCAGGCAGATATTTTTCAGCACGGCTTTTTCAGCTTCAGGATAATAGTAAGTCAGATTTTCGATTTTATAAAGCGGCAATACTTACACCCCTCGCTCAAAATAAGCGGTATAGACAGGTAAAAAAGCACAACAAACAGGGCGACCAGCGTCGGGCTGTCTCCAACCAGGGCGTCCGCCACCGGGTAAAAGGCGTAGCGCCCACACCCATTGTGCAACCCCCAGGCTGCGGCAGACAGGGCCAGCAGACTGCCCCCCAGGCTGAGGTAATCCCTGGGCCGCAGCAGGTTCCGGCTGTACACCGAGCGCCTGCCGCTACCGTAAGCCCTGGCCTGCATGGATTCGGCTATCTCCATGGATCCCTCCAGGGAGGAGAGCAGCATCACATTGTAAAGGCCGGAGTATTTCTTTACCCTCTCCCACAGGCTGCCCTCTTCAAAATCAACGCCGCGCAGCTGCATTACTTCTTTGATCCGCTGCAGGTCCCTGACCGCGGTGGGAAACATGCGCGTGGCCAGGGCCACCATCAGCGCCGATTTGCCGGCCGCCCGGGAAAAGAGGTTCAGCACATTGTCCGGGTTGACCATCAGGTTGTAAAGGCAGAATATGCTCATGATCACCAGTAGCCTGAGGCCGGACACGGCCCCAAAATAAATGGCTTCCATCGAGATGTCCAACCTGCCCAGGAACGGCACAGCCGGGCCGTGCCAGATGATGGTGGCGCCGGCCCTGATCACCAGCGGGTTGACAACCATGACAACAAGCATCATCAAGACGCCAACTTTTACAAACCCCTCCCAGGCCTCCATGCCGTCAACCCCATTAATTAAGAAGGCCAGCAGGAACAGCAGGGATAAAAGATAAAGGGGGTTGTCGTAAAGCAGGCTCAAAACAAGAAGCACCAGAAGGTACACCAGGACTGCGGCCGGGTGAAAACTCTGCAAGAATAGCCCTTTGTCCTGGTAGTAAAGCTTACTAAACAAAATTTGCCGCCCCTTTGCATTTATTGTATCAACTCATCCCAGCGCGGCTGGGGTTGTTCCATACTGTTGCTGTACCACCAGATCACTTTGTCCCCAGCTTTCACCGGGTGCTTGTCAGCCATATGCATGGGGACGTCGCCGTTTACTGAATACATCCAACCTGACACGCCGCTGTTGGCCTGTCCGCTGATGGAATAGACAAAATCCCGCCAGGTCGGCGACGTGGTGTAGGGAAGGCCGGTGGCCTCAAGGGCGCCCAGGGCGTTAATCCCCCATTTGTTGTCTCCGGTTAAAAGGACCTGGCCGGCCTGGTAAAGCTGCTCGCCGTTTTTGCCCACCACGGCAATCCATACCACACAGCCGCTCTCGGGCGATACTGCAGGCGCCGTAACCGTTGCCGCATCGTCCGCAGGGGCAAGCGCCGCACTTTCCGGGGATGCGGCTCCATTCGTGGCGTTCTGCTGCTGCGGCGCCGGATCGCTTTGCCCTGCTTCAGTATTAGGCAGGCCTTTTTTTGCTTCGGGAGAAGCCTGGTCCGATCCGGCGGCAGGCTGGTTCTGGTTTGCCGCGCTGCCCTGACCCCCGGCATTTTTTTCGATGCTTGCCGCCTGCTGTTCCTGCCGGTCTGAACTGAAAACCTTGTTCATGTAGAAGGCCGGGCCGGCCACCCCGCCCAGGATGACCAGGAAGGCAATAAAGTATATCAGCTTGCGCTTCATTTTATAATCACCTCGTTTACAGATACGTAACGATTAGGGAGCAGGGCTCTGTAGGGCGGGCTTTAGTCCGCCCTACCAAGAGAGGACCCCTAAACCTTTGCGGGGTGAATCCCGCCCGGCAGCATAATTATGCTGCCGGGGGCAGTTTTTGCAGCACCCGGTACAGCACCACCGTGGCTTCCGCCCTGGTGGCATCGCCGAGCGGTATAAACATGCCGTTATCCCGGCCGACCATCAAACCGTCCCTGACAGCACTCGCCACCGGCAAACTTGCCCAGCCGGAAATTTCCCCAGCGTCGCTGAAGCCGGCCAGCATTTCAGCTGTATCAGTATCGCTGATGGCCGCCGCGCTGCCTTTTTTCGCCATAAACCGGACCAGCATGGACGCCATCTGCTCGCGGGTGATCGGCTCGTCCGGCGCAAAGCTGTTTTCAGACTTCCCGTAGACCAAACCGGCGGTGGCCGCAGCGCCAACCGCGCCCCGGTACCAGGCGTCGGCCGGCACGTCGCTGAAACGCTCCGCTGCTGGGGCAGCCGGCTCCAGCCCGGCCATGCGCGCGAGGATAGAGGCAAATTCAGCCCGGGTTATCTTGCTTTCCGGCGCAAACTGGTTTTCGCCCACGCCGGCTACGTAACCTTTCGCGGCCATATACTCAATTTCTTTCTGGGCCCAGTGCCCGGCAATATCAATAAAGGCAACTTCTTCAGGCTGGGAGACATTTTCCTTGAGAAATTCCATCAGGGCGTACTTGCTGAAATGGTCGACATTGAAGCCGACAACCTTATTGTCCGGATCGTATGTGCCGCCCATATCTTCCCACTGCCCGCTTTCTTCATTATAATAATAGGCCTTCAGCATGCCTGCGGCTGCGCTCTCTTCCATCCCGGCCGGCACAGGCAGCAGCACCATGCAGCCGGGAAAATGCGCGATGTCCCGTTGCGTGCCGTCTTCATTCACAACCCGGATGGTCAGCTCGTAGATTTCTCCGGCGATCTTCAGCCTGAAAGATGAAGGAGACGGCAGGGCGCTGACTTCCTCGCCGCTGAGTTTTTTAGCTTCAAACTCTAAGATCGCCGCATCCTCGTCCACCAGTTCCGCCGCCTTCAGGCTTTCCGGGGACAGAATAAACTGCGCTCCCTGGATGGTAACAGCCAGCGGTTTGCCGGTGTCCAGTACTTTAGAGACCTGGTCCATGGTAAGCACCAGCGAAATCTCATTTTGAGCAGACTTTAGATTGACCCGGCCGGCGGCAGCGGCGTTTTTAACGGCAGCATTAAAGTCGCTGTCGATTAAAGGAGCCGGCAGGCCGCCGGATGAACCGCCAGGGATGGAAGTCTGTTTTTCCAAGTCGCTCCATTGGGGCGGCTCCTGGTCCATGCTCCGGCTGTAATAGAAAATAATCTTGTCGTCGGCGTCTATATCATACTTGTCGGAACCGACAGTCGGGGTCACATCGTTGACGGTAAACATCCAGCCGGACATACCGCTGTTGGCCTGCCCTTCGATTGAGTAAACCAAGACCCCGTAAGACCACGACGAAGTCTGATAGGAAAGGCCGGAGGCATCAAGGGCGCCCAGCGCGGTGAAGCCCCATTCGTTTGATTCTGACACGGAAACTTTTTTGGGGCTGCATAAAACTTCGCTGTCCTTGCCCACAACAGCCAGGTAAACGGTCCTTTTATTTCCGCCTGGTCCGCCGGGGGAGGAGGACTTCACAGTGACACCGACCGAAGCTGTCAGGCCGCCATAAACTGCGGATACTTCCGTCCTACCTGCTTTCAAAGCGGTGACCAGTCCGCCGCCGCTGACCGAAACTATGGTTTCGTCGGCCACGGACCACCGCGCTGCGTCGGTTACATTGACCGTCCCGTCTACACCCTGCCAGACAGCTTCAAACTGTTTCGTACCGCCTACATTCAAGGTTGTGCCCGAAGGGCTCAGGTAAAACTGGGTGTCCAGCAAATTATAGGCGCAGAGGGCCCAGGTGGCGTCCATGACATTCTTTGATGTGCCGAAGCTCCCGTCGTCGTTCAGGGCATCGTTCATCATGTAGTCGACGGCTGTATTGCCGCTGCCGCTTTCCCATTCGGCAGGGTCCATGCCAAGCGCCGCCAGTGTAATAATTACTTCCGCCGTGTCTATGGCCGGGTCGTCCCAGTCCGATCCTGAAAAGCTGCCGTCGTCCTGCTGCTTATCCTCCAACCAGTCGAGAGCCGCGTCGATAGCGGTCTGTATCTCACCGTCGCTCCCGCTGGGATCCAGGTATTGCAGCGCCCGCACCGCCTGGGCTGTGGTCATGAAGTCGGGATAAATAACTTCATCCCACGTGCTGCCGAAGCTGCCTGAGTTCGGGTCGGCAGCCGTTGTATTCTGTGCCGCCAGGAGGCACTCCTTCGCGTAGTCAATATTAAAAGCAGTGATTGAGCCCGCCCTGCCGATAAGATCGTAAGCGGGTGCGTCGCTGTATATACTGCTGTCGAATCCCGTACTGCCCTCCCTGGCTTGCAGTATCTGCGCCAACTGGTCAGCCAGGGAATTTTCACCCAGCGCTACTGCCGCGGCCAGGTCCTGCGCCAAGAGCTTGGCTGATAACCCTGACGGGTTTGATATATCACCACTTATCGCGCTGACTACCGCCTCATCCAGGCTTGTCCCCTCGTATTCCCAGGCGCCTACATCGACACCCGCCTGGATCAGCACATAAAGGGCGCAGGAACCTACCCCATCATCGGTGTTTACCAAACCGTTTGCTGTGTATTCATTCTGGAGAAACTTTATAGCATAATCCGCCGGTGAAATCGTTATATCCATTAAATTATAGGCGCTGAGGACCCAGGTGGCATCCATGACGTTCTTTGACGTGCCGAAGCTCCCGTCGTCGTTCAGGGCGTCGTTCATCATGTAGTCAATGGCTGTATACCCTCCGCTGTCCCATATTTCAGGGTCCATTCCCAGGGCATCCAGGGCTACCACTACTTCCGCAGTGTCAATAACCGGGTCGTCCCAAGCCGATCCTAAAAAGCTGCCGTCATCCTGCTGCGTATCCTCCATCCAGCCAAGCGCCGCGTCAATGGCGGCTTGTATTTCACTGTCGCTCCCGCTGGGATCCAGGTAATGCAGGACCCGCACCGCCTGGGCTGTGGTCATGAAGTCGGGATAAAAAACTTCATCCAACGTGCTGCCAAAGCTGCCGTAGGCAGCGTCGCTGACTGACGTGTTCTGCGCTGACAGAATGCATCCCTTCGCATAGGACTCGTCTGCCACACTCAACTTGCCTACCCTGCCCAACAGATCATAAGCTGGTATGTCGCTGTACGGGCTACCGTCAAAGCCGGCGCTGCTCTCCCTGTCCTGAAGTATCTGCGCCAGCTGGTCAGCCAGGCCGTCTTCCCCCAGCGCATCCGCCGCAGCCAGATCCTGTGCCAGCAGCTTGGCCGATAATTCTGCGGGGTCTGAGATATCACCATTTATCGCGTTTACTACCGCTTCATCCAGGCTTGTCCCCTCGTATTCCCAGGCGCCTACATCGACACCCGCCTGGATCAGCACATAAAGGGCGTAGGAACCTACCCCCTCGTCGGCGTTTACCAGACCGTTTGTTGTGTATTCATTCTGGAGAAACTCAATGGCGCTTTCTGCCGGTGAAACTGCCGCTCCCGCCGGATTAACGCCGGGCGCCGTGAACAGCGCCGCCGCGACCATTATAACGGCCAGCAACAGGCTCAGTCTTCTAAAAAGTCCCCTACGATCCCAATACAATGTTCATACCCCCATTGTCTATTTATTATCAATTTGATCTGCCAGGCTCATAATCATGGAGGCGGCTTCCGCCCTGGTAACCGGGTTTCCCGGCCGGAACGTCCGATCGGGATAACCGCCGGCAATTCCTCTGGCGTACACTATGCCCACAGCCTCCCCGGCCCAACCCGGGATCAGGTCCTTGTCGGCAAAATCGAGAACTTTAGGCTCTGCCTGCCCCAGCTTCTTTTCAATAATCCGCGCCATTATCACCGAAAGCTCGGCGCGGTTTACCTGACTATCTCCTTCAAAGCTAAAAGACCCATCCTGTTGCGGATAGCCGGAGATGATTCCCTCTCTCAACCCCATAGCCGCAGCTTCCAGCGCCCACCTTGGGATATCGCCGGCGTCTGAAAAACTGTCATTTATAAACTGCACGTCCTGCGCGGACGCCGGTTCCGGCTGCAGCATCCGCACTATCATGGCGGCTATTTCGTTTCTTGTCACCTGGGCCTCGGGCTTGAAAGAACCGTCAGAGTAACCCGCTGCAATTCCTTTTTCGGCCATACGGGAAATGAATTCCTGCGCCCAGTGGCCGGCTGTGTCCTTAAATGACGGCGGGGCCGACTGAACAGCAGGCGTGGTCTGGGCGACCGGCTCCGGCTGAGAAGTTTGCTCCGGTGGAACTTGCGGCTGAGCCGTTGGCTGCGCTAATGTTTCTTCCTCCAGCGACCGGCACGCCCAGAGCACCCAGACGGCGTCCATGACGTTCTGCGACTGGCCGAAGCTACCGTCAGGGTTCAGCGCTTTGCTCATCAAATAGTCGACGGCGCTCTTGCCCGCGCTGCTCACCCATGTACCGGGATCGATCTCCAGCACTTTCAGGGTTACGATCACATCGCAGGTGTCGATCAGTGTGTCGTCCATGCCGGCCATAAAGTTGCCGTCGTCTTTTTGCTGGTTTTTAAGCCAGGCCAGACCCTCCTTGACGGCCTTCTGTATTTCGGTGTCACTGCCTTCGGGATCCATGCGGCTCAGCAGTCGCACCGCTCCCGTGGTAGCCATGAAATCGGCATAGAACAGGCCGTTGTCTGTAGAGCCCCAGCTGCCGCGGTACTTATCTTCCGCCCCGGCGTATTGCATCCCCAGGACATAACTTCTGGCCAGGCCGTTGTCCAGGCGGTCGAGCAGGCCGATCCTGCTCAATATTTCAAATGCAGGTACGTTACTGTATACACTCAGCGGCCCGTTTTGATCAAACCCCTCGCTGTCCTGCCTGTTTTTCAGCGCCAGGAGCAACTGGTCCGCCAGGTTTTCCCGGCCGAGCATTTTTGCCGCCGCCAGATCCTGGGTCAGGCGCTTGGCGGGAACCTGGCCGGCGTTCGCTATGTCGCTTTGGATCGCGCCGATCACAGCGTCTGCCAGGCTGATCCCGTCATGCTTCCAGGCGCCGGCATCAACACCGGCCGTGGCCAGTATATAAAAAGCATGAGAGCCCACGCCCATATCCGCGTTAATAACGCCGTTTTTTTCGTATTCGGTTTTAAGGTACTGCGCCGCCCGGTCCGCCAGCAGCGGCTCTGCCTCCGCCCGGTCGACCGGGAACATCGCCGGGAGAAAAGTCATAAAGCATGCCAATACTGTCAGTAACACCAGCCACAGTTTTGAAAGTCTCGCCTTCATAGTTTAAACACCTCTCTTTTGTCTGCGCCGCCCTGTAACAAGACAGCCGCATAAGTTATATAAGTACCTGCCATACCGCAAGCATCCGCACTTTGGTAATTTAAATTAAAATGGCGCTCCCCCAATCACTGCCTGACCGTGCGCACCGCCGCAACACCTGCCGCAAACAGAATTAGAGCGTAACCTGCCAGCACCGCCAGGGAAAGCGGTATGATGCCATGGCCGGAGGCGATGGCCCGCAGCAAGTAGCTGGCATGGGTCAGGGGCAGGACATTGATAATCCAGCCAAATACCTGCGGCAGGCTGTCCGGCAGAAAGAACGTGCCGCACAGAAAAGACATCGGTAAAATTACAAACGTGGAGAAATTGGCCATATCCTCGTGGGTATTGACAAGCATTGCTGCTACCACCCCCAGGGAGGAAAAGACAAAGCAGGTCAGCAGCACCACCAGGAAAAACCAGCCGTTCACAGCCAGGCGCGACCCGAACAGGAAAGCCAGCGCCAGGATGACCAGGGCGTCGATTAGCCCGCGCACGCTGCCGGCCAGCACCTTGCCCGACACAAAGGCGGCGGCGCTGATCGGCGCGATCAGGTATTCGTCCAGTGTCTTGTGGTAGAGCCGGCTGATATTGAGGTTGACGCCCGCAGCGTTAAAACTGGTGTTCATGGCGCCCAGCGCGATAATCCCGGGCACAATAAACTCCAGGTAATTGCCGCCGTTGACCTGGATATTCCGTCCCAACCCCCAGCCGAAAGCCACCAGGTAAAGCAGGGGGCCGACCAGGCGGGAAGAAAAGAACTTGCCGAAATTTCGCCTTAAAACAACCATATCCCGCCAGAATACGGTGTAGAAATCTATCTTCAGTCACCTACCTTGCGGCCGGTTAATTCAACAAACACATCTTCTAAATTGGCTTCCCGGATTAATACATTATCCGCCAAACTCCCGGCATACCGCAGCGCCTGTTCCCGGTCAGCGAAAAACCGGTATTCATTACCGCCGTGGTTGAGCGCCTCAACGACGACCTCCCCCACCCTTTTTTTCAACTCTGTCGGAGTGCCCAGGGCAATCAATCTGCCGTGGTCCATAATCCCGACCCGGTGGCACAGTGCTTCCGCCTCCTCTATGTAGTGGGTGGTCAGCAGGACGGTCATGCCTTCGCTGTTCATTCTTCTGATTAAATCCCAGATATTGCGCCGTGCCTGGGGATCAAGGCCGGCTGTCGGCTCGTCAAGGAATAATACTCCGGGGCTGTGCATCAAAGCCCGCGCGATCATCAGCCGCCGCTTCATGCCGCCTGAAAATTTGTTCGCCAGGTCATGGGCGCGGCCGGCCAGCTCCACGTAGGCGAGCAGTTCATCTATCCTCTGCCTCCTCCGCTCTCCCGGCATTTTATGCAGACGCCCGTGTAGTTCCAGGTTTTCCCATGCTGTCAGTTCCTGGTCGAGGTTCATGTGCTGGGGGACCACGCCGATCACCTTTTTCACCTTCAGCAAATCACCGGTTACCTCATAGCCGTTGATTGACGCGCTCCCACCGGAAGGTTTAGTGAGCATGGTCAGCATCCGGAATGTCGTTGTTTTGCCGGCGCCGTTCGGTCCCAGCAGGCCGAAGATCTCGCCCCTGTCAATCTCCAGATCCAGTCCGGCGACAGCCTGAATGCTGCCGTAATGTTTGGCCAGTCGACTTATTTTGATCATCTGCCCGTCACCCTCCCCCCCAAACTTGCCTGAAAAATGCCAATAATAATGGCCCGGCTGAAAGGATGCTAAATAAACATGCGCTGCATTATAACCAATTATTTTACAAGACTGACTCCAGCTTCTTAACAACCTCGTCATATGTCCGCACTATAATGCCGTCCCCGGCCCTGTCCCGCTTAATAATCACGACAGGAATATTCAGCGACAGGGCTGCTGATATTTTGGTGTCAATTCCTCCTGCTTTCCCGCTGTCTCTGGTTACTACCACTGACGCCTTATAGCTTTTAAAGGTAGCCCTGTTCATTTCTTTGGAAAACGGACCCTGCATAGCCACGATGTCCCTAGGCGACAGGCCAAGTTCCTGGCATTTCTTAACAACCTTGTACTCGGGCAGAATCCTTACCACGATCCTGAGAGTCCTATCTTTAATGCTGTCCAGAAAGACTTCCAGGTTATTGCTGCCAGTGGTTAGAAAAATGGTATTTCCCAGGCCGGATGCTTTATGAGCGGCCTCTGCCCACGAAAAAACAGGGTATATCAGCGTTTTGCCAGCAAGTCCTATTTCCTCCGGCATATAGCAAAGGCGCAGGATCCCCCGCCTGCCGCACACTTCCTTTAGTAGTTTTGAGGTCATGCCCGGGAAAGGGCAGGATAAATCAACCACAGCCTTGATCGCTTTTTGCTCCAGCAGGTCGGCCAGCTCTTTCCGGCCCAGTTCGCCGGTAACTGCCTCCCGGCTGCCGTCATGCAGAGCTTGCCTGCAGCCGTGCTCGGGCTCGGTGGAAGCTATTGTAATTAACTTATAGCCTTCTCTTGAAAGCCTGGCTGTAATTTCCCTTCCTTCTCCGGCGCCTGACAACAAAAGGACCATTGCTAATAATTAACCTCCCAGCCTGATGAAATAAAAACGCCCTAGCCGGTCAATTGACTAGGGAGAAAGCAGTATCACAACCATTCTAACACCTCCCCGAATTGCTCAGATGCGGTAGTCGGAATAGGCGGGATACTGGATCAGGCTCATCACAAACTAAAGTTCAACTAATTTTAGTTTATTCACCGTAACAAGTATTCGGCTCGGGTTTACACCGAGTTAGTATTAAGCCCAGTCTCTCAAGACCAAGCACCTATTCAAAAATATTCACTTGTAATAAAAAACCCCCGCACGTTTGATGCGGAGGTCGTTGCCTTAACCAGGACATTGTATAAGGCCGTTATTCCTTCCCATCGCTCGTGGGTAATGGCGGATAACAAGAACAGCAGATATCCTGGCTCAAGTTCATCGCTCACTCTGCGCCTTCCCGGGGTTAACCAGTGGCATGTTGCAGAATCGCTCCCTCATACAGTGGCGGGACCGCGCCGGCATTTAACCGGCTTCCCTGCTTATCCTTTTTCTATTAAGTTTCTTTTACTTTACTATAAAAGGTAACAAGTGTCAACAAGATCAATTATAATACACAGGCAATACTTATTGAGCGTTATCTAGTTCAACGGTTGTTTAGTTCATAATAGTCAGTTATATCCCCCCGGTCCACAAGGTTGGTACCCTGGAAGAGTGATTACAGAGCTCAATGGCTGGGCCTGCATTTTCCCCAGTTAACGCTTCAATCGCGGCCTAGAGACTACCTGCGCATGTCTTGGGGCCGCGCTTGCACAGCTACTCCTATCACGCGGGACTCTTTCATCCTCATCTCTTTGCTAGTTTATCCTGAAGCTTTCTAACTATCCCCTTGCTTTCCTTACTGTTATCCCGGCCCCATACTTATCCTTTTGCCGCTTAAATTCAGTAACACCATGGGGTTCGTACCGCCCACCCAGTCGACATCAGCCCCGATCATTTTCGTCCAGTCCCGGAGGGGAATCCAGAACTGGCAACTGCTTTCCGACAGCCAGAAAGGTGTACTGCTCAGCCAGAATTCATTGCCATTAACAACGGCATTATTATTGTTTGAAATGCATCTAATTGACTGAGTATTATTCAGGCCCAGTACTGCATATTGCAGCCCGTCTGTTTCCTCTATTTTCAAAGGCAAACTTAAAAGATCGCTTAACTGTTCCAGTGAAACATAAGATGTATCGTCTTTAATCACAGCTGTTAACTGTACTGCCTCCAGTTTATCCCGATAATCCGCGCCTGGATCTTTTCTTAAAACAGCCACTTTTACTTTTGGCAGTGGTTTGACTTCCCAGAACTCAGCCCATAAACGCTGGCCGTCTTCCCTTTCATCCAGCCCGGCTTTGATCATAATCGGGGAGCCCAGGTTATTCCTGAATCGCAGGTCCATTGTCCCCCAGTTGACACTGGCGTCTGTGCCGGCCGGCGTATAATGCACCGGCAAATAGTGAGGATGCCTTTCAATTATTTTCAGGCCGGCGCCGCAGGCAGCCTGGTATAAAACCGTCGAGGTCCTGCAAACACCCCCGCCTATGGTCAAATTGTCCAAAATGTCGTACCCGCTGATATATCCTCTTGCGGCTCTCCTTTCTCCTACCACTTCATCAAAGGAAAATACTCTATTGGGTTCCAAGATGAACCCGTTTGCATATCGTGCCGCCACCCCGGCGTTAAAGACATTCGCATACTCCCCAACAAATACAATGGAACTGGAGGAAAGCTTATTTACCGCATACAAAGAATCACCGGAAAATTCACATGCCCTTACATTTGAATTTAATACAGTGGCCGGGAAAGGCTTCCATAATGGCAGCTTCCCGGGAGGGCCGATCAGGATTGATAGTGATTTTGCATCCCAGGCAACTGAATACCCCAGAGCCTCTGCAATCCATTTAACAGGTAAAAATATTTGCCCATCTCTGCTAGAAGGCGCCACATCCATTTGGTGAGGCTCACCGTTAACATAAAATACTTTTTCATCCATAGTAAATTTTAAATCAAGATCGGAAGAGTGTATCTCAATTGTCTTCATCCTGCTGTCCCACAGAATGTTTTTTTCGTCAATACCAAGCGCTTTGGAGGCTTCTTTGTAAGGTACCAATATCCTGCCGCTTGCCAAATATGGGGCTTCGGCCATTTGATAGACGGAATTGTTGACTGTGCAACTCTTAGCGCCAACCACAAAAATAATTTTATTTAATGCCGAAGCAGACGATGCTTGAGGGGAAACAGAAAGTAAAACCATAACCGCGATGAGAATTAAAAATTTCTTCATTATTTTTCACCTCAGTCAACTAATCTATTTGTATCAGCGATGGGTCAAAACTTCGTTTTATACTAAAATGCAAATGCGGTCCCGTGCTTGACCCCGTCGAACCGACATAACCCAGGACCTGCCCGGGTTCAACAACCTGACCGGTTGTCACCTCTAGACTAGACATATGGTAATAATGGCATTCATAATCATAATCCCTCACAATAACGTAGTTCCCCCAACCATCATCGCTTCCCGCTTTAACTGTCCCGTGGGACACTGAACGGACCGGTGTATAAAAATCCGCCGCTATATCCACGCCATTATGGAACTGGTTATTACCTCTGCCAAAGGGTGACGCGCGCATTCCGAAAGGAGATGAAACAGGACCTTCTACAGGGGGCCAATAAGCATAAGCAAATTGACTATCAGGGATCTCGTAATTTAAACTAATCTCTGCAACTTTAATTTGGTTGTTTAATTCTCTTGCAGAAACAAAAAGAGTGCCATTTTTCATAATGCCGTGCAATATATTTTTATCAGTTTCCTGAACTTGTCCAAACAGGATAGGAGTCCCATTACTTGTACCCATTACCTCATATTGGGGTGTTTCTTCGTTGTAATTACAATTAAAATCATCTGGCACAACTAGAGTTTTCTTATTTATCAGAGCTGTTTTAAGACTGCTGTTCCACTCTACTACGCCGCCGGCGGACTCAACCATATAGCGAAGCGGCAACACCAATTCCGGTGTTTTGTTGGTACTCAAAAATATACGGACAAATGGAGACTGTGCATCTTTATCCCACATTAAATCCAGGTCATAAGCTTTTAAGTTACTACTTGTCGCAATTGCAATTCCACAAAAAATGCAGTTAATTAAAAATACTGTTATTAATAGAGTGCAAGTTTTTTTTACCATGACCCACCTCCTAATGATAATTTTACCATAAATAAGTTTAACAAAAAAAATTGCCAAATTCAACCATACTTTCTAGAAGAGGCAGAGGTAGGTACAGAGAAACGGATACTTTGACCTAGATCATTTCCTTCATTGTAAATATCTCGTCATCGTACCTCAGCATTACCAGGCCATCAACCCAGCTATCGGTGATTGTTTCAATATCGCGCCCGCGGTACATTTCAATTATCCAGCGGGGAAAATTGGCCCCCGCCTTTATGGAAAGGGGGATCCCTCCTCCAAACCGCGGGTTGATCTCTATTAACTTTATTTCACCGCCCGTAGTTAAAAAGCACTGGACAGTAATGCAGCCTACCGCACCGGGCAGCGCTTCAACTACTTTTTTCCCGGCATTAATAATATCAATATTTTTTACGGTTACTCCCTTGCTGATCTCACCGGCCTTGGTCTCAAGCCGTAGCCTCGGCACGACCGACCTGACCCGGCCAGAAGGATCAACCAATATATCCATTTTATATTCCTCGCCGGTTATAAACTCTTGCACAATGGCGTCAGGCACGTACCTGATAAAAAACTTCAGTTCCTCCGCGTTCCTGATTTTTGTCACACCGATACTTGAATTACCGTTAAATGGCTTTAACAGGCATGGATACTTTGACTCAGGATCGCCTATAATTGCTTGCGGATCCAGAATTTCAGGAGTCTGAACTCCTATCTCTTTAAAATATTTACTTGTTTTTCTCTTATCAAAGCTGATTTGCCGTTTGCGGCATATAGCCTGGAGGTCTTAAATATATCCCGGATATAAAACGGGCGGCGCTGACTCCCTGATATCGGCGACAAATGACGCCGGCGCGCTTTTATTTAAATCCGCAGTTACAATCTTCCCCCGTATACCCAAGGCTTTAAGGCTTTCTTTGAAGGATCTGAGCAGGGAAACCCTTCTGCCCGCACTGGTGAAAAGTATATTAAAGCTATTCATGAGTATTCTTTACCTCCTGAAAATAAACGTAATTCATCATATGGGGAATGCCGGCGCCCAATGCTATACAATATTGTAATTTGTGGTTAATGTGTTCCTGCCCACTGACGCATATTTAACCCGCAGTAAATGAATAATAAAGAAACAATCATAAATCGGAGGTATGGATCATGCATGAAAATGTTACAGTTTATACAACCCCTACTTGACCGCACTGCAGTCACGTGAAGGAGTTCCTCTCACAAAAGAAAGTAAAATACCAGGAGTTAAATGTTGCTGAAGACAAAACCGCGCGGGAAGAAATGATCAGAAAAACAGGACGGATGTCCGTACCAACAATCACGGTTGGAGAACAGGTGGTAGTGGGTTTCAACAAAAATGAGCTGGAAAAGTTAATTTAACTAAAAAGCCCACCTTCGACGGTGGGCTTCCCTATTGGGGACATTCCTCGGCATCAAAGTCAGGCTCCAAACAGAGGTGTGTCCCCATTCCGCTGTCTGATAACATGTAACGATACATGTTGCAAGAAAAGAGGTGTATCCCCATTCCACTTGTTCACGCATGACACACCGCTACCCCAGCTTGAGTATGCTTTCCGTTATCTCGCGGAAGATTGGGGCGGCAAATTCACTACCGCTGGCGCCGCCTTCCACCAGTACAGTTACCACATAGCGTGGGGTTTTCCGGGGAGCGTACCCGGTAAACCAGGCATCTGTATGCTCTCCGCTGCTTCCCACCTGCGCCGAACCTGTCTTGCCGGCGCTGCCGAAGACCGGTATTGCCGCCTCTGTCCCGGTACCTCCGTCAACTACTGATTCCATCAGGCTGCGCAGTATTTCGGCGGTGCCTGGTGATAAGGCCTGGCTGCCGGCGTCTAAATAAAACTCTTGCACAACACTGCCGCTGTTGCTGCGAATTTCCTTAACCAGGCGCGGCACCCTGTATGTCCCACCGGATATAATTGTGTTAGTCATGGCCGCCACCTGCAGCGGCGTAACCAGAACCGGCCCCTGGCCAATACTACAGTTAACCAGGTTGTAAGGTTCCCCGATTAAGTTCAGGTCCTGGCGCGCATCATAACCTGCCGGATAGCCGATAATGTTCTGGTTTTCCAGGCCAAGCCGCCGGGCATATTCGATTAGTTGCTGCGCCCCCAGATCCAGCCCGATCCTGGCGAAAGTGGGATTGCACGACTCGGCAAAGGCGCTTGCAAAATTAATCCGGCCATGTCCGCCGGCTTTCCAGCAGTGCATCAAGTCCTCATTTTCACCGAGGCAGGTAAAAGGGCTTTTCAATCTGACCGGGTCTTCTTCAAGAGCAGCCGCGGCCACTACTATTTTAAAAACAGAACCCGGTTGGTAGAGGGCGGTGCAGTGGTCAAAAGAACTCCCCTCCGCACCGCCGTCAATATTTTGCTCCGGGTGAGCCGGGTCAAAACCCGGCCGACTGGCCATAGCGAGGATATTACCAGTACCTGCTTCCATCACCACAACCGCGCCCCTGCCTACCTCCCGGTCCATAGTATCTTCTACAACCTGCTGGATGCTGGAATCCAGGGTCAGGACCACATCCCGCCTGCCCCGGTCTGACACCTGCTCTTCCAGCTCAAATCCAGGGCCGCCCAGCAGCTTCCCTTTGGCGTCTTTGAAAACCCTGACCGCCCGCTTCGGCCTGTTACCCTTCAAATCCTCTTCGTACACCTTCTCCAAACCTGTTTTGCCCACCAGGTCGTCATACCGGTAAAATTTTTCGGTATTGGTTACTAGATCGAAGTATTCCGCGTAAGTCGATACTTTGCCCAGATGGCCTATTGTTTGTGCAGCAAGGGAATTTTCACCGTATCGGAAATGCACCGGCAACGCCATTATGCCTGTCCAGTTCTTTTGCTGGATGAGCCTGGTCTGCTCAGAAGTAAGGCCGTACGGCAGGTAAACGGCCCCGCCGGTAAGATAGCTTTTTATCGCTGTTTCATTAACGCCGAGGATCTGCGCCAGATCTTTGGCAACCCGATCCTGATCCTTAACGACCTCGGGGAAAACCACCACCTTGTTTTCGGTTTTCCCTTCGTTGAGCGGGACTAAATTGCGGTCGAGGAATCTACCCCTGGGGGTGTCTTCCAATGAAACGCTGAGGCTGCCCTGTTCCAGCGCCAGACAGGAATACACCTCTCCCTCAGTGATCTGGATCCGCCACAGCCGCATGGCCAGCCCCAGAAAACACATAAAGAAAATAACAAGAGTTAGGACCAGCCTTTTCCGCCTCAAAATGTCCATGAAACATCCTTCCATTTTAAGGTATATGGTTAAAGCTTAGCCCAAAGCAACAATGTTTATACAAAGCGCGCTTTATAATAATAAGCAAAGGCCGCCGCCAGCGGTTCAGACAGACGCCCCTTTTACATGTTCCACCTTCAGGTTAGATCTTCCACCTGATCCAACAACCGGGAAAACAGATCCAGCCCTTCCTGTACCGGCTCCGGAGTGGCCATATCAACCCCGGCGGATTTTAACAGGTTAAGGGGATAGTCACTGCCCCCCTTTTTCAGAAAACCCAGGTAACGGTCCACCGCGGCAGCGCCTTCCGCCAGGATACGGCGGGTAATAGCTGCCGCTGCGGAAAAACCGGTAGCATATTTGTAAACATAAAAGGCGGAATAAAAATGGGGGATGCGCGCCCATTCGAATTCCAGATCCTCGTCTACAACCATCTCCGGTCCGTAGTAATCTGCATTGAGCCGGCGGTAAACCTGGCGCAGCAAGGCGGGGGTCAGAGCTTGGCCCTGTTCGGTTTTTTCGTGAATAATTTTTTCAAACTCGGCGAACATAGTCTGCCGGAAAACAGTGCCGCGAAACTGTTCCAGGTAGTGGTAAAGCAGATAGAGCTTTTTCTTCCGCTCGCCTACGGTCTGGAGCAGGTGGTCCATGAGCAGGGACTCGTTTACGGTGGAAGCCACCTCGGCCGTAAAGATGGTGTAATGGGCGTAAAGGTAGGGCTGCTCGCTGTAAGCGAAATAAGAATGCATGGCGTGCCCCATTTCGTGGGCGATAGTGAAGACATTGTTCAAGTTGCCCTGGTAATTTAGCAGAATATAAGGGTGTACCCCGTAAGGACCCCAGGAGTAAGCGCCGCTGGTTTTGCCCTTATTTTCGAAAACATCCGTCCAGCCCTCAGTAAACCCCCGCGACATAATTTCGCCATAGACGGCGCCCAGGGGCGCAAGCCCGTCTTTGACCAGCTCTACTGCATCCGGATAGGGCATATCCCATTTGACGTCCTTAATTATGGGAACGTATAAATCATACATGCGCAGTTCATCCAACCCCAGCAGTTTCTTGCGCAGAGCGGCATAGCGGTGCATGGCGCCCAAGTTGCGGCGCACAGTCTGGATCAGGTTGTCATAGACCCGGGGGGATATGTTGTCCGCAAAAAGTGAAGCGGGCAAAGCCCCGGGGAATCTCCTCGCCCGGGCATAAAAAACGTCCTTTTTTACGCTGGCGGCAAGAGTGGCGGCCAGGGTGTTCTGCAGTTTCCGGTAGGAACTGTAGAGAGAGGCAAAAGCCTCTCGGCGCACCCGGCGGTGCGGGCTTTCCATGAACTGGCCGTACCTGCCGTGGGTGACCTCCACCTTATTTCCTTCTTCATCCCAGATCGCTGAGAAGGTCATATCCGCATTGTTAATCATCTTGAAAATATTAGCTGGAGCCTGGGTCACCTCACCTACCCCGGCGATGATCCGCTCCTCGGCGGCAGAAAGGACGTGGTCTTTTTGCCGCAGCATTTCATCCAGTGCGAAACCGTACAGTGTCAGGCCCGGCTCTTCCAGCCGGTAGCGGGCCAGGGCTGCCGGAGGAATCTCCAGAATTTCTGGTTCAATGAATGACAGCGCTGTCTGCGCCAGGGTATGCAGGCTTGCCGCCCGGTCAGTGAGTGCCTGGTAGACAGGGTCAGTGTTATCCTCGTCCCGGCGCATACGGGCATAGGTATAAACTCTCTCGTTAAGCTCCCGCAGTCTGTACCCCAACTGCAGTACTGCCAGCAAGGAACTTGCTGACTGTCCCACTTGGCCCCGATAGGCGTCAATTTCTTCGCTCAACTTCTTTACCGCCTGAAAATCCTGTTCCCACATCTCGTCACTGGCATAGATGTCTGCCAGGCGCCACTTGTATTGTTCCGGAATTTCTTTCCGGGCAGGAAGACTCCCCCTGCTTTGCACTTTCAAGACCACCTTTCTTTTGTCAGGGGGTGCCAGGGGGGCGGGGTTGCCGACACCTTTTTGCCTGTAAAACACAAAACACTCCCCTAATTTACCGATTTACCGGTCTTTTTTTCGGCGGCAGCAATGGGCTAACAGGCAAAATTGACAAGGGGGCGCGTATCCCATGCGCCGCTTTTTTCTTTTGTAAGAACAATTGCTCTCTTTGCCTGATCAGACATAGCGACCTGGAATGCGGCCACAACATCTATTACCGTGTAGGGAATTACGGCTGATGAAAAATCCATACTGTCTCTTATCTTAAATTTTTCTTAATATCGAGTAATCGGGCGTCGGCCGGTCCACCGGCACCCTGACCATCTGCTGGGGGTGCGGCGCGGCCTCCACGGCCTGGCCTTGCTCATCAATAATTCTGGTGATTCTTTGTCTGAAGCTTTCTCCTCTGGGGACCATGATCTCTACTTCATCACCGACGGCGAAACGATTGCGCTGTTCTACCACCGCCATGCCACTGTTGCGTTCATAGTCCCTGATCAGCCCGGCAAAGATGTGGCTTCTCCTGTAAATCTCCCCAGCGTAATGCTGGCCTGCCGAACCGGGGCTCCCGAATAAAAACCCGGTGGTATAATCCCTGTGGCTGACCTTTCCGATCTCCTTCAGCCAGGCTGGATTGAAACAGTAATTATCGGGATCGCTGCTATAAGCGTCAATGGCTTCGCGGTAAGCCTTAACGACCCCTGCCACGTAATTGACGCTTTTCATCCGGCCTTCGATCTTGAAGCTGCTGACGCCGGCGCCGATCAGCTCAGGAATATGTTCGATCAGACAAAGGTCTTTGGAGCCGAGTATGTAACTGCCCCGGTTGTCCTCCACTATTGGAAAATACTCGCCAGGCCTTTTTTCCTCCACCAGGGCGTATTTCCAGCGGCAGGACTGGGCGCAGTCTCCGCGGTTGGCGTCACGGCCGGTCAGGTAACTGCTCAGCAGGCAGCGTCCTGAATAGGAAATGCACATCGCGCCGTGGATAAATATTTCCAGTTCCAGGGCGACCTGTTCCCGGATCTCACTGATTTCTGGCAGGGATAGTTCCCGGGCCAGAACAATGCGGCGGACCCCCAATTCCTCCCAGAAGCGTGCGGCAGCCCAGTTGGTCGTATTGGCCTGGGTACTGAGATGGATCGGCAAGGCCGGGTAAAGCCTCCTGATCAGTCCGATCACGCCGGGATCTGATACTATCACTGCGTCCGTCCCTACTTGACAAAGCATGTCCAGGTAGGCGGGCAGGCCTGCCAGGTCCCGGTTATGAGCAAAAATATTTACAGTAACGTACACCCGCACACCCTGCTCATGGGCAAACCGGACGCCTTCTGCCAGGTCGCTTTCAGTAAAATTGCCCGCTCCCGCCCGCAGGCCAAAATGCCGCCCACCCAGGTAGACGGCATCAGCGCCGTAAAGCACGGCGATTTTTAACTTTTCCAGGTCGCCGGCGGGGGCCAGCAGCTCTATTTTCATTCCTCGCACCTCTCTTTGTTGGCCTCGTGCTCGGCCAGGGTTGTAGCAAACAAGTGTGTGCCGTCAGGCCTGGCCACGTAGTAGAGATATTCCGTGGCTGCAGGCTGGACCGCCGCTAAAAGGGAATCGCGGCCGGGCATGGCGATAGGGCCGGGCGGCAGTCCGTAAATCTTATAAGTGTTGTAGGGCGAATCGATTTCCAGGTCACCGTAGTAAAGTATAGGTTTGGTCTCGCCCAGAGCATACTGCACGGTGGCATCCACCTGCAAGGGCATGTCTATACGCAGGCGGTTATAGATCACTCCCGCTATTAAAGTTCTTTCTTCATCAACCATAGCTTCACGCTCAACCAGGGAAGCAATGGTCAGCGCCTCGTGCAGGGTAACGCCGTTTTTTTCGGACTGTGCCTGGTAATCCAGCTCATCTATAACATCGGCAAAGCGTTTCAACATGGAGTCAATAATTGATATTTCTTTGCTTTCCCTGTCTACCTGGTAGGTATCCGGAAAGAGATAGCCTTCCAGGCGCTTTTCTCCTTTAGGCAGGCCCTGGATAAAAGAATAAGCAAATTCTTCTTCAGAGACCGCCTGCAAAAACTTTTCTCTGTCCGCCAACCCCTTTTCAGCCAGCAAGTCGGCTATTTGTGTTGTGGTATAGCCCTCGGGAACAGTGAATGACAGTTCCGTCAAGCGACCTTTCACCAGCTCCCTGAGCAGTGCGGGTGTTGAAAAGCTGTCGTTAAGCGTGTATTCTCCCGCTCTGATCCGGCTGTCCATGCCGGTATACCTGGCATAAAGACTGAAGACAAGGGGATTCCGCACCAGCTCGTTCTTCTTTAAAATCTCACCCACCTGGTGCGCGGTAGCGCTGAGAGGTATGTCTACCACAACTTCCCTGCTCCCGTTTATTGGGGAAACAGGGGAAAGCGAATGACATAAATAAATTGCTGCAAGGATAAATGGTAATACAAAATAGCAGAGACATTTTCTCATAAATTTATTTTTTTTAGTCTTTTTATATTTACTGTTTGACAAAAGACGCATAAACACTTCACCACATTATCATATTATAACATTTGCTGTCACACGGGCACAAGGATAGTAATAACCTAATATCTTAAGTACCGGATACCAAGGTTTAATTTAAAGAGCAGTTCGTTTGAACTGCCCTGTGTGCTGCGATAATTATGGGGTACTGTCGTCCGTATCGCTACCAGGAGATTTGGTCCCGGGGATGGCCGGTATGGTGGTTATGCCGTCGCCCGTACTGGCTCCACCGGTAGGCTCGTCAGACGGGTCACCTTGCTCATCATCCTCTTCACCCGGTTTCGTTTCTGCGCCTGGCGCTACCTGCGGTGATACTTCAAGAGTCCCCACGGCAATCACCTTGTTCGTCGGGCTGTAATCGCTGTATGATTGGGCGTCCCTTTTTTCTTCCTGTCCGTTCATGTAAACCACCCGCTCTGTAAATGCCATGAACCCGTTAGACCCTTCTTTTTTAACTACCTCAGTACCCTTGGGCAGGTTTGGATCGTTTTCATAGATCACATTGTATTCTAATTCTTCGGTAATATAGGCCTCTATACGAACATCCCTTTTATAAGCGGTGTTACCGTATATGTTAATCGTAATTTGCCCATCGCCAACATATGATTTAATATACACGTAGTCATCGGTGTTATTGCTGAACTTAAAGTCCAAAGCGTCATAAACGACAGTGGCGTCACGCCCGACGGGCACGTAACTCACAGGCATCGAGTGGTTATAACGTTCTTCAATGACCAGATTGGCCAGCAAGACACTGTTGTAGAGGGTTGTTGATACCTGGCAAACGCCGCCCCCAAGACCGTCCACTAATTCGTTGTTAACGATAACCGGCGCGGTCTTGTAGCCTGCTTCAGAACTGCGGGGGCCGACAACCTCATTAAATGAAACAGCCTGTCCGGGCATCACCAGCAGCTCGTCAAAAGCCCGCCCCGCTACGCTGATATTATAAGTACGACCGGTCTTACCGGCGTCAAAATAGGTTGTATAACCGCCCAGCAGGCCATTAACGTGCATGGCTTCAAGCTCCGCTACAGTACGTGTCGGCGCCAACGGCACCAGGAACAATTCCACTTCCTGTTTATTATTGTGCAGAGCCTCTACGATAT
>JAQVXL010000094.1:3938-5763 GCA_028709235.1 Desulfotomaculaceae bacterium | reverse complement strand
GGTTTCCTGCCTTCCACTATCGCCACTACGCCGCCGCACAGGTTTAGATAACGGGTTTCAGTCAATCCGGCCTGGGCAAATAAATCCGCCAGCTCTTTTTGACCCATAAAACCCCTGGCCGAACTGTAAAAATACTTGTACGCCTTTTTATTGCCTGATAGCAGGTTCCCCACAGCAGGAATCACCCTGTCGAAACACAGCCAGTAAAATTCCCTGAAACCAGGCGCCGTCGGCTGAGCCATATCAAGTGATATTACCTTCCCACCCGGTTTTACTACACGCGCCATTTCCTGCACTGCTTTAAAAACATCAGGAACATTGCGCAGCCCCCACCCCACGGTTGCGCAGTCAAAAAAGTCATTTTCAAAGGGCAGGTCCATAGCATTTCCCTGTACAAACCGGATGTTATCCTTTAACGCAAAATCTCTTGTGTTTTGCCGGGCCACTTCGATCATATTTTCAGAAAAGTCCAATCCGGTTATTTTCCCCGCCGGACCTGCCGCCCGGGCCTGCTCCATCGTCAGCATCCCGGTGCCGCAGCAGACATCAAGGCCCGTTCCGCCTGCTTTCAGCTCAGAGAGTTTTACCGCCAGCCTTCGCCAGGATTTATCCAAACCGAAGGTCATCAGTGTGTTGATCAAATCGTATCTCTTTGCTATAGAATTAAACGTATCCTGCACGTACTTCGCTTTACCCTCTTTACCTGGTAAATTAGACAAACAGCTATCCTCCAGTTGCTTATTTTAAAAAAATGACCTCTTGCAGGCGCCATAAGGCAAGCAAAAGGGGGCAGCCGGCCAGGCCAGCCAAATGCCCCCAAATAATTATCTGCCATATATTATATCATTATTTAGAAAATCCCGGATGGACATTGTCAAAACAATCCCTGTACCTCAACCCTTCGGTAATCAAAGTTTTCAGTGGGGCGTTATTATCTGCCAGGCATATCCTGGCTCCACCCGGAGCAACAACAACTCCCTCCTTAAAAACATAGACTTTAATCCCATCAACTAAAACTTCTTCATAATCTTCGGGTGTGGAGGGTTTATACTCAAACACAAGCGGCTCGTTACTGTAACCGCAGCAACTGGCCATAGATACCGATTCTACAGTAATGGCATTATCCTTACTTAGAATATAGTCCCTGGCTTCTTTGGAAATCTCTAATTTGATCATTTACCTGGCCTCCCTTAAAACCTATCATTTTCTCACGCTTCCAGAAATTATGTATGCAATATCTTCTTTCATATCTACATTATAGTTTGACATCGAACCATCGTCAAGCCTTATTTGATTATTGTTTGGTTACATGTTCTTTTTTATTAGCCAGTTTTTCCATAACCCTGCGCAGTATATCCTCAAATATTTCTGTTTCTTTGCCCGTCAAGTCACCATAGAGCAGCGCATCGAGCTTTTTTGAAATATCATCAAAAATTGGTTTCAGTGCAATCCCCTTATTGGTCAATTTAATGTAGGTTGCCCTGCTGTCTGTACTACTTTTTTCCTTTTCAACAAAGCCATACTGAATCAGTTTTCCTATTAATACAGTAACTGTTGACTTTGTCCTGTAAATCCGGTTTGCCAACTCCTTCATAGTGCATTTCTCTTCTTGAAAAAGAACCACTAAAATATCACCATGAGAAGGAACAATCCCTTTAATTCCATGATTTTCCAGTTCCCTGACAATAGATTTGTTTGCTTCTTCTCTTATTCTGCTTATTAAAGCCAGCGCGTTTCCTTTTTTCATAATTATATTATAGTTTGACATCGAACCATCGTCAAGCACTAAAAGTTCTCCTGCGGGCAGGCGCCGTTAACCATACAT
>JAQVXL010000094.1:2347-3838 GCA_028709235.1 Desulfotomaculaceae bacterium | reverse complement strand
CTTCTTCTCTTATTCTGCTTATTAAAGCCAGCGCGTTTCCTTTTTTCATAATTATATTATAGTTTGACATCGAACCATCGTCAAGCACTAAAAGTTCTCCTGCGGGCAGGCGCCGTTAACCATACATTACTATTTATGCCCTTGCAGCAAATGATGATTTCCCTGAAACATAGATCGGGTTGCTGTAAATCCAGGGCTTGTTTTTGATCAATAACTCCGCCCGGTAAGCGCCCGGCTCAGTAACTTTTTCTACCAGGGTCCGGGCGCCGGCGGCGCTGGCAACTAATCGGCTGTCTTTAATGATGCGCAGCAGCCCCGGCTGCGGCGACGATATTTTTAAAGTAACACCCGCCCCCGTAATATTTATTTCATCCCCCATAATCACCTGCCGTCTGCCGTTATCTGCCGAATACATAAAACCGCCGGCATTTGCCAGGTAGTCATAACTAAAATAGCAGTTTCCCTTCTCCAGAGCCATGTAAATCATATTTTTATCCTTACTGAAGAAAGGAGCTTGAAAAGAAAGTGCTTCTTCTAAAACAACATGCGTACGCAGGGTTTTAAACATTCGCATGTAAGAGTAAAAATGACCGTGGGCATCAACACTGCCTATACCGGTAACCTTTCGAAAGCGTAAAAGCTCATCCCACTTTTTAAGTACTGCTGCCGGCGGTCCATCAATAAAACAGTTCGGGCATAGCAACCCCACAGGATAAGTGATTAAACCAGTAAAATTTTCACGCCAGTCAGCACTATAATTCCATATTTCCAGACCATTAAAGCCGGTAATATTCCAGTCCTTCCAGGTAACCGGAGTAAGGCCAAAAATCCAGCGCTTCGTTGTGTCATAAAAAGGGTGGGCAATAAAGCCGATGCCGTCCCGGGCTCTGACATTGTTTATAGTTTCCTGCGGGCTGCTGTGGGGCTGCACTGCAGAGGCCAGGCGCATGGCCAGGTAGTGCCCCCGGCCCTCGCCCACAGATATTTCTTCACCTGCCAAAACGATAGTATTGCCGTACCATCCCTCAGCCGGTAAAGCCTCAAGGATATCGTGGTCAGTCAAAATCATGTAGTCACACCCTGCTTCATGAGCAGCTTCAATAATATCAGGCAAATCCTTTTGGCCGTCGGAATTTGTGGAATGTATATGGATTACACCCGCATAATCATAGTATTTCAACGTTTCCTCAACTCCATTAATAATATCTGCATGTTCCCGGCAGTTCAATCTCAGGCTGCGGCCGGTCATACTCTCCCTTTCTTCTCATACCAACTATATTCGCGAAGTATATAAGCTGTTAATACAAAAAAACACAGCGCGCAGATACCACCTGCCTGAGCGCTGTGTTTCCATTATATTTTAAATATAATACCTCTTTGCCAGTCTATAATTATTCCACGGCAGTCTCCAGTTTAGATCCTGAAGAAATGTTTATATTTTCTTTGCAGCTGGCCTCTTGTGGCACTTTCCGTACCAGCGGCCATTTATCA
>JAQVXL010000094.1:0-2247 GCA_028709235.1 Desulfotomaculaceae bacterium | reverse complement strand
ATATAATACCTCTTTGCCAGTCTATAATTATTCCACGGCAGTCTCCAGTTTAGATCCTGAAGAAATGTTTATATTTTCTTTGCAGCTGGCCTCTTGTGGCACTTTCCGTACCAGCGGCCATTTATCAAAAAATGTATTAAAGAAAAGGAATGTCATTAAGAAGGCAAACTGGCCGGCCAGTATACCCATAGTTGGATAAGCCATGCCCATATTATTTGCCCCAAAAGGAAGCTTACCGAAAATTTTAATCCAAAGAACTCCCAGCACACCACCGAGGACAACCCAGATCACGAATCTAATCAAAATCCTGGCTGCTGTATTGGGAACAAGCTGGGCACTGGGATAGTCATCAAACAGGTGATGCCAGGCCAACAAACTTATAACGCACGACAGTCCCAGTGAGGCTGTCAATAAATCCGGAGGAGTACCCGGGAGAAGATTCAGTGGAGTAATGATCCCACGAATTACTGACGGCAATGTTAATCCGGCAGCCAAAGCAATTATCAGTCCGGCGATTCCCATATACGGCTGTTTCTTAGCAAAAAGTTTCATCGGGTAACCCTCGCCGCCCTCGGCCGGTATCAGGAAGAAGAAAACAAAAATTTGGCAGAACGCACACCACCACGCAAAGTTACCCAGCGGCGCATTAACAATTACTTCCCCACCAAGTGATAACTTCCAGAAGCTGGGTATTACCGTTGCCATCCATACTAAAACAACAACTAACGTACTAAAGAAGAAAACGCCCCAACCTTCGGTCGGTTGTTTTGAGGTCCCGGCAAAAGGCCATTTCTGGAACAATGCTACAAAAGGAATTTGCGCCATGATTACCGGCAGGGCAAAGAAATTAGCGACTTCCCAGCCCGCAATGGCCAGATGAACCTCTTCTGCTGTCTTAGGGAAAAACAACAATGCAAGACTAAACGGTTTCCACCAGATGCCAAGAAAGCCAATGATTATAAAAAACATTACGATACCGGCAAGCCAGGCCACAACAGTGTACCAAATCCCGGCATGCGGCTGTTTAAAGGTAAATGCTGTCTTGCCGTAGTTACCCATAATTAAAGTCTGCCAGATCCAGGGGTTAATAACCATCCAGAAAAAGGCGCCTTCCACCATTACACCAATTAGCTTAGTTCTCACCGCAGGCTCAACCGCTGCCAGACCCTGGGCGGTCAAAGCGCTGAAGATAGATTTAAAAAACATGGACCACAACGGCCAGAAAATGCAGGCTAAAACAAAACAAAGAATACATGCCGCCAGACCGGTGGACAACTGCCCTTTAAAGATCCTTTTGGTAACAACTTCTTGCATAAACAACACCCCTTGATTACATTATTTTTGATTATTTTTAAATAAAACCTACAAACCGTATCCAATACTGACCATATCTGTACTTGTCTGTTCCAGAATTGTTTCCATCATGTGCAGGTCTGTTATTTCATCTACGGCGAAAACCGGTTTCTGAACAGCTTTTTTGATAATTTCAGCAGCATAAACGTTTTCAGAGAACGGGTAATCTTCCGGTTTAAAAGGTTTAGAGGACGAATTTATGGAGAATCCAGAAGAAATATTGAAATAGTCAGTGAATGGTTCCAGCAATTTAGCGTATTCAGTGCTCTTCTCCAGTGTAGGTTCAAAGCCGCCGAGACGGATACCAATAATAAATGAATCAGATGTAACAGCTCGAATTTCCTTTAAAATTTCCAGGGCAAATTGCTCCGGCTGACTGCCGTAGCTGTCCATCCGTTTGTTAACGTTGGTGTTAAAGAACTGGCTGATCAAATATCCGTCTGCCCCGTGCAGCTCAATTCCATCGTAGCCGGCCTCATAAGCGCGCCTGCCGGCAGAAATAAACTGCTGTTTAACCTGTTCCAATGTATGTGGAGACATTTCTTTCCCATTCATGGAGAGTGAAAACAAAACAGTGACGGAGAAGTCGCTGGGGCAATCCCGTACACCATCCACGCTTGACAGCCCGGCATGATGTAACTGAATGACAACTGCGCTGCCTTCTTCGTGCACAGTATCTGCAATTCTTTTTAATCCTGTTACCTGTTCGTCTTCCCAAATGCCCAGCTGAGTCTCGATCATTCGTCCGGTATTGCTGACAGAGGTTGCTTCCTGGATAATCAGTCCCGCGCCGCTCCTGGCAACAGCCCGGTAATGCTCTATATTCTCTTCAGCCACATAGCCGTCATTCCGGAATATGGAATAGACCATTGCTGGGACTACAATTCTGTTTTT
>JAQVXL010000093.1 GCA_028709235.1 Desulfotomaculaceae bacterium | reverse complement strand
GTTGAATTAGCTCTCTGTTACTTTTGTTTACTCTTATTATCTTTGTAATTCGACTTCAGAGATGTTAATTCCTTCATGGTAATTCAATTTTCTCAGGTTTTAGAGGGGTTTTTGCACTGGAATCATATATTCATATTCTGGCAACAGCAGTTACCTGTGATACTGCTCACCTCTGGCAATTTTGCACCAGCGGAATATTTGTTCCAGTAAAACAATGCGCATTAACTGGTGGGGAAAAGTAAAATTTGAAAATGAAAGCAACATGTTCGCTCTGTCCAGCACGGCTTTGGACAAACCCAGGGACCCACCGATCATAAACGTAATGTCTCCCCTGCCTTCCAGGGCGAGTTTCTCTAAAACTCCGGCCATCTCTTCAGAGTTATACATCCTGCCCTGCCGATCGAGGGCGATCAGGTAAGTGTCCCGGCGCAGGCGTTTTATTAGGCGCCCGCCTTCTTTTTCCTTTATCTTCATGCATTCAGCCGGCGAAAGGTTATCGGAAAAACTTTCGTCGTTTACTTCATTAATCTCAATCCTGGCATAAGGTGCCAGTCGCTTCAAATACTCGGCGGCGCCTTCAGCCAGATACTTCTCCTTAAGCCGCCCTACCGCCAGGATGGAAATACGGTACATGCAATTCTCCTAGATTAGATCATTCTCTATTACTTCTTTGTTTCATGCGATCATATAATAATGTCCTCGGTAGGAATTGCGGGTTAAAATCCGCCATATATGAGTAGTCGGATGTCCTTGTTAAATAGAGATAAATCAGGTCGGCTCGCTTTATTTTCTGCCGATTAGCGCTCCCAGTGACTTGAGCTTTCCCTCCAGGTTGTGGTAACCCCTGTCAATGTAAGCAACGTTGCATATCTCGGTCTCACCGGAGGCGATTAGCCCGGCCACTATCAGAGCCGCGCCAGCCCGCAGATCGGTTGCCTTAACCTGGGCGCCTTCCAAAGAATCCACCCCTTCGATAACCGCCATTCGCCCTTCAACTTTAATTCTGGCACCCATTCTTTTCAGTTCGTCGGCTACCATAAAACGGTTTTCAAAGATGTTTTCCACCAGCACGCTTGTCCCCGGTATAACCGAAAGCATAGCCATCAGCTGTGACTGCATATCGGTGGGAAACCCGGGATAAGGCATAGTCTTTATATCAATGGACTTCAGGGGCCTGTTCACAAATACCCTCAGGGTATCCTCACTCTCAATGATCTCGGCATTAGCCTCGCGTAATTTTGCGCTCAGCGGTTGAACGTGTGCAGGGATCATGTTTTCTATGGTTATATCGCCCCCGGTGGCCGCAGCCACAACCATAAAAGTACCCGCTTCGATCCGATCCGGTATGACCGGAAAGCGAATCCCCCCGGCAAGAGAACTGACGCCGGAAACTTTTATGACATCTGTGCCGGCTCCCCGCACCTTAGCCCCCATGGCGTTTAAAAAATTAGCCAGGTCAACAATTTCAGGTTCCTTGGCTGCGTTTTCTATTAGTGTCTGGCCTTTGGCCAGACAGGCGGCCATCATAATATTTTCAGTCGCTCCGACGCTTGGAAAATCCAGGTAAACCCTGGCCCCTTTGAGGCGATCCCTCGTACTGCCGCATACACATCCATGCTCCAGATAAAGGTTAGCGCCCAGTCCGGTCAGGCCCTTAAAGTGCAGATCCATCGGCCTGACCCCGATATTGCAACCGCCAGGCAGCGCTACCGTGGCCTGCCCGAACCTTGCCAGCATAGGCCCCAGCAGAAGGTTGGAAGCCCGTAATTTTTTAACCAGATGGAAAGGAGCCCCCGCGCGCAACTTTTTAGGCGGAACAATCCTCAGGGTTTCCGAGTTTTCCCAGGAGGCGCTGGCCCCAAGGCTGTTTATTATTTCTATCATTACGCGTACATCGCTGATATCAGGAACATTTTCCAGTACAATTTCTTCCTTGGCCATTATGGCCGCGCATAAAAGCGCGAGAGACGCATTTTTAGCGCCGGAAATTTTTACCTTGCCGCGGAGGGGGATCCCTCCCTTGATTAGAATTTTGCCCATAAATTCCTCCTGGCTATAATCCCCACATAATTCTACGTTTTAGATTATTCTTCCCGAACGTGTTTATTCCTGCCGTCCGCTGGAATAAGTCTACACATTTACCCACGGGATGGCCCTGACTTGAGGGCTAAATATTACTTAACGCCCATTCCTGCCGGCATTTTTCCAACCCGGCGTAATCCAGTTTTAAATATTTTTGCATGGCATTTTCAAATTCCATCCCATTACCCAGTGACTTTATTAAATCATGCAAGGTTTTTTCCCCATACACGTTGGCGATATACCTTATAGCGGCAAACGCCTCCTTATATGCCAGGGACTGATTGGGAAGGCCGTCAAAATTTTCCGCGATATCTTCCATGGAGTAGGCACTATGGTTAACAGCGCCTGCCGGATCATTAAATGTAAAACCGGTCAGTTTGTACTCCTCATATTGCGCCATTCCCTCAGTAAACCAGCGGGGATAGTTGCCGCCGGTCAGGTAGTCTATCATCAGGTGAGTAAATTCGTGGGCTATCGGCCCTGAAGATATAAAAGTTTCTTTGATACTGTCCGGACCGTCCTCATAAATCCAGGATTGCGGCGCCAGCACCTTTATGACCCCGGCATAGTAAACCCCTATGGCGCTTTCCTTGGCTTCCCAGCCAAAGCTCCTGTTAAGTTCAGCCTTGGAGGAGTGTAAAACTATCGGAACCCGGGCGCGCGGAGTATAGCCGAAATCTTCCGTCACCGGGCGATAAAAATATTCTGCCGTTTCCAGGACCAGCTCCGCATCTGCACGATCTTCAGGCCTGAATTTAACATAAAAGTGTTCTGAAGTCAATTTTTCCATATCCCAGGCACGGGCAACAGTATAGACCTTGAAAATTTCTCTGATAGTCCAGTAGCCGTAAGTCCTGGTCACCACAGGAATCTTCCAGATGAAAGCGCTGATCAAAATAAAAGCGGCCGCTAAAATTTTTACGGCCTTGAGTACAGTGTCACTGCGGCTGGCAGTGTCTGCAACGCCTGGTATTGTGTTTTGAGTAGTAACAGGTTTCATAGCCAGCCTCCTAAACTGATCTAATTTTATTAGTTGACCAGTATAATTATAAGCTCGGCGGCTATTCCTTTACCAGCGGAAATATTTGAAATTAGTGCCCGCCAGGACGCATTGGGCAGTTTCCTGTGGACCATAGAGCAATTTATTCTTTGGCCTGTTCTGATTTCCATTCATCAATTGTTAATTTTGCTTTTTCAGCTTCCGGCCCTTCTTTAACCAGGGTTATGAACTTTTCAAGTTCTTGTATGCCACCGGCATAATCCTTTTTGTCATGTCCCAGAACAATGCCATAGAGAAGGTGGGCTTCCGCATAATCCGGATCTTTTCCAATTAATTCCTGTAATGTGGCTATCGCCTGCTCGTTCTCATCCTTGCTGTAATAAACATAGGCGATCATATAGCGAGCATCGGAATATCCTGGATCAACAGCCAGTACTTGTTCATAGGTTGTTACAGCCTGGTCCGGCTTGCCCGTATAAATATAAGTGTCCGCCAGTTCCATCAAAACCGCTGTGTTTCCGGGGGTATTTATGGCCTCGGCTTCAAGCTCGGCAAGTCTCTCCTGCTGGGTCTTCTGGGCAGTCCCGGAGTCCTGTGCCACTCCGCCGGACGGCTGTTTCTGAAAAAGAGTTGCCAGCGGAATCACCAGGCCGATGGCGATTAAGACAGTTATTATTATGAAGAGGGCTTTCCTTAACTTGCTTTTTGACCTTCTAAAAAACATTTTCTCACCTCAAACTTATTATAACACTGTCGGGATGGTTGACAATCCCTGATCAAGGTAAAAAATTTGCCCGGGATTTTTATTCCCAGGCAACATATAACATTTAAGTTATGGCAGAAAATCCAGCGGATCACACGGCTCGCCTCCTACGACGGTCTCAAAGTGCAGGTGCGGGCCGGTAGAGTTTCCTGTTGAGCCGACCAGACCGATGGTCTCTCCTCGGTTAACTGAATCTCCCACTGCGGCATTTATTTCGGAGAGATGCGCGTACCTGGTCACCAGGCCGCCTCCGTGGGATATATCGACTTTCATGCCGTACCCTCCGTCCCAGCCTGCATCAACTACGGTTCCACCGGCAACAGCCACTACACTGCTGCCATAGTCGGCGGCTAGATCTATGCCCTCGTGCATCCTGCCCCAGCGCATACCAAAGGATGATACCACACCGCCCTCACAGGGCCAGGAAAGTCTTAGCGAGCCGCCCCTGGAAGCCACCATTGTGATTGCTCCCTTAACCACTTCTTCTGTCTTGGGGTCACTTTTTACAACCTGGCTGCGGACCTCCCTACCGGTTTCCAAGCCGTTCTCACGCGTAATCCTGTATGTTACCGTCCTCTCGCCAGGTACACCCTGGCTGATAATAAACTTCTCCCCCAGTAGTAGTCCGTCATCATATTTGACATTTACCGAATATGGAATTTTCTCGTCTACAGTAACTTCCCTGGTCGCTATGACCGTAATTAAAGGAGCTTCCTGGTTCAGGTAAAGCATCTGGCCGGCTCTTAAATTCTCCGGGTTCAGACCCGGGTTGGCAGATATGAGCTGGTCCTGGTCAATATTGACGGCGCGTGAGATATCCCAGAGGTTGTCGCCGTCTTTGACCGTGTACTGAACGACCTTGTTTGACCCTAGTAAAGCCATTTTTTTAGCAGCATCAAAACTCATAGTTCCGCCAATGTCGTCAATAATATCGACTATTTCAACGTTTTCTCTTAAGGCAACTCGATCAGCAGGCTCAACATGGTAAACTGATTCCAGCCAACCCAAGAGCGTCTCCGCTTCCTGCCTGCTCTTCAGCAGGATCTTTTGTTCCCCGTTAACCAGGATGGCCGCAGCCTGCATTTTAAATGTCAGAGCACTGCTTATCTGCGTCTTTAGTTCCTCGACATCTAAAATGCCTTCAGTTTTATTCCTGACCCAGATACTCTTGTACGAAATCTCCTCTGTATAGTTTACCATACTGCCGGCCTCAGCGGTCTTATAGTCCACCAGTTCAGCCAGGGCTTTTTTAGCTGTGCTTTCATCAGCGGCAATGGCTATCACTTCTCCATTCGCTTTGACCGCGCAGGCATTCCCGGCGAAAACAGCATACAGAGACAGCGTCAATGTCAGAGACACAACAACACCAATTAAAATCCGGTGCGGTATAGTTTGTTTCGCAAACCATTTTTGAGCAATATCTACCAGCCCCGGAAGGCGCCGCAGGCCTTTTTGCTTAAGCGGCAAACGCTTCAGCTCCTTTCATAATATTACTATCAATGGTTAGTTTTTACTACTTGAGGTTGGCATGATATATGTGTGGAAAAACATGACATATTATAACACACTATAAAATAGCCGGCAAACAGGCTGATACCTTAGGAAACGGGCGAAATGATGACTTAACCAGGCACAAGCGGCGATATTTTACCTCATATGCCTAATTTGCCTGGATACATTCCGAACACAAACCTTACCTGCCAACAGGCTGATGACAGAGATAAATGATTTCCGTATATTTCTGAACAATTTTTCGCCAGATATTTGGCGGTAGTCTTCCAGCAGGACCCCAGACCACTTCATCCCTTAGATGGACAGCCCGCCGCGGACATCCAGCACTATAATGCCCCCATTGTCAAGACACGAAAAGTTGAATACTAAGTTAATCTCCTTTCTTGCTTTTGTATTTCAGGCAGCTTGGGTAAGCGCGCCACGGTAAACCTCGTCTGGGCACATGTCTCCGAT
>JAQVXL010000092.1 GCA_028709235.1 Desulfotomaculaceae bacterium | reverse complement strand
CAGTCAATAATGATGATACAGACACAGCAAAGGAGGAAAACTAATGTCTTACAACCTATTTTCAATAATAATATTAGCCGTAATAATTTTCTCTCTTATCACCTCAGCAATAAAAATCCTTCCTGAGTATGAAAGAGCGGTGTTGTTCAGGCTCGGTAGGCTGATCAACGTGAGAGGACCCGGTATTATATTTATCATCCCGTTTATTGACAGAATCATCCGGGTCTCCCTGCGGGTGATAGTTTTCGACGTGCCGCCGCAAGAAGTGATCACCAAGGACAATGTCGCCTGCAAAGTCAACGCGGTCCTTTATTACAAGGTTGTAGACCCGGACAAAGCAATAGTCAACGTGGAGAATGTCCACACGGCCACTAACCAATACGCTCAAACCACCCTTAGAAGTGTCGTGGGCACTGCCGAACTCGACGAACTGCTGTCACAGCGTGAAAAACTGAACCAAAAAGTACAAAGAATAGTAGACGAAGCTACTGACCCCTGGGGAATAAAAGTAACATCAGTAGAAATCAAGGACGTGGTCCTGCCATCAGAGATGACCAGGGCTATCGCCCGCCAGGCTGAAGCAGAAAGAAGCAGGCGGGCGGCAATAATCCAGGCGGAAGGGGAACGCCAGGCGGCTGAGCAACTGGCCCAGGCCTCAGAAATATTAACCGGCGCTAATGGCGGGTTGACCCTGCGGACACTGCGCTCCCTGTCAGAGGTGGCAAATTCATCTAATACCACTATCCTGTTTCCTCTGCCCATTGAATTAAGAAAACTGCTGTCCGGTTCAGACAAATGATCTAAGTTAGCATTGCCCCCATAAAACCTATAATTAATTTTCTATCAATGAAATATAGCATACCAGGCTCAATAGTTTTATAATAGAACGCGAGTGAATAAAGTGAGGTGTCTATTATGCCTGGTAACAACAAAACTATTTCCATCAGGCAGAGAATGATCGACCGCATTCTTGCCGAAAAATACCTCCTGCAAAACCTTTCACACCACTACGGAGCCGATGTGGAAACAGTGAAAACCTGGATCACCGATCTTTACAGCGACGAGATGCTCCGCGTCATTATTGTAGGACTGGACAGGCTAAAAAAAGCAGAAGAAGAAATGAAGAAAAATAACGATACTGCCTTAACCTAAGCTGTTGTTGGTTCAGCGCCTTCTTACAGGTTGTTTGCACCAGATAAAACTGATATACTTAATGAGTTTGGAAGAAGGTGTTGTATTCATGTCCGGCAACAAATTCAGAAATATTGCCATCATCGCCCATGTCGATCACGGCAAGACCACACTGGTGGATGCCCTGCTCAGGCAAAGCGGTATTTTCAGAGAAAACCAGCAGGTAATGGAAAGGGTGATGGACTCCAATGATCTGGAAAGAGAACGGGGTATCACCATCCTGGCCAAAAATACTTCGGTGCGTTACAAAGGTGTCAAGATTAATATAGTCGACACTCCCGGACATTCTGATTTTGGGGGCGAGGTTGAACGGGTGCTGAAAATGGTCGACGGCGTACTGCTTTTAGTGGATGCTTTCGAAGGCGCCATGCCCCAGACCCGGTTCGTTCTCCGCAAGGCTATGGAATTAAACCTGAAGGCCATTGTTGTTATTAATAAGATAGACCGTGACGGCGCCCGCGTTTCAGAGGTCGCGGACGAGATCCTGGATCTTTTTATAGATCTGGAAGCTGGTGACGAACAGCTGGACTTTCCCATAATTTACACTTCTGCCAGAGAAGGAACGGCGACAACAGTTCCCGGCATCCCGGGACAGGATATGAAGCCCCTTTTCGAAGCCATTTTAAAATATATCCCGGCGCCGGCCGGTGATGCAAACGGTCCGCTGCAGCTGCTGATTAACAATACCGAATACGATAACTTCGTTGGACGGATAGGGATCGGATGTGTAAAACGAGGCCGGATCACCGCCGGGCAGCAAGTTAATATTATAAGGCACGACGGGGACCTGTGCCAGGGACGTATCGGTTCTCTCTATATCTTCGAAGGGCTGGAAAGGACAGCGGTTGATGTGGCGGTCTGCGGTGATATCGTAGCTTTTTCCGGCCTGGAGGAGATCAGGATCGGTGAGACTGTGTCTTGTAAGGATCAGCCCGAGCAGCTGGACCCGATCATTGTGGATGAGCCGACACTAAAGATGAATTTCATGGTCAACGACAGCCCTTTCGCCGGCCTGGAGGGCAGGTATTTGACCTCCCGTCACTTGAGAGCCAGGCTTTTCAAGGAAATGGAGAAGAACGTCAGCCTGCGGGTGGAAAAAACAGACAGCCCGGATGTCTTTCAGGTCTGCGGCAGGGGTGAACTGCACCTGTCGATCCTGATTGAGACAATGCGCCGGGAAGGCTTTGAACTGCAGGTATCGAAGCCGGAAGTAATTTTTCGGTGGGACGCCGGCCGTAAAATGGAACCAATTGAGCTTCTGCTGGTAGATATCCCAGAGGACAGGATGGGCGCGGTGATGGAGATCATCGGGACCAGAAAAGGAGAAATGATCAACATGACTTCCCTCGGGCAGAACCAGCTCAGACTGGAGTTTAAAGTGCCCGCCAGGGGTTTGATCGGCTTCCGTTCCCAACTGCTTTCCGAGACCAGGGGCCACGGGGTGATGAGCCATCTTTTTCTGGGCTACGAGCCATACAAAGGGGATATCAAGGAGCGTTACCAGGGTGTACTGATTGCCTTTGAGTCCGGGGAAGCCAACAACTACGGACTTCATTCCGTACAGGACCGCGGTGTGCTGTTCATTACACCGGGCACCAGGGTCTACGAGGGCATGGTAGTGGGCGAACATACACGGGAACAGGATATTGAGGTTAACGTCTGCAAGAAAAAACACCTCACCAACATGCGTTCCAGCACCGCCGAGACCGCCCTGCGCCTGGAAGAGCCCAGGGTATTCAGCCTTGAAGAAGCTCTGGAATATATCGGCACAGATGAACTGCTCGAAGTGACCCCGCAAAATTTACGCCTGCGCAAGAGGGTACTGAACAGACAGGACCGCGCGCGCAGCCAGAAAAACTCCCAGCCCGCTTAAGACTGAGCTTTAAATCAGCTTTTTTATCCAGAGAGTCTTTTCGTGAGAAAGCCTCTCTTTTTTATTATAAGACATAATTTTTAAGCCATTACCACGTTGAGTTGTCCGTAATCGTTAACTTCAATCCAGAAACAAACAGAGGAACCACAAACCCGATACCTGGCGCCGTTCACTTTGAGAAGTTCTACAACCTTAAGCATTTTTGTCTGAACAGTGAATGACCACTGCATTTTAAGACATCTTGTCTCAAAGGAAACATCCATCTCCACCCCTTCAGCTTCACTCCGGAGTTGCAGCCAAAACTCTTCAAAGGTAATGGATCCGATTTCATATCACCCTCCCGCGGCTCGTCTGAAGGATTCTGCACATTTCATCATCCTCATAATTTTCCTCAGCTGCCGGATATTAACTTTATTATAATTCTTAGCAACTAAGAAGTAAATACTAAATTCTATATAATTAAGAATAAATTCCTTGGTATTAGGAATAATGATAATATAAGATCGGTGGTGGAAAGTATGAGCAGCCTGTTGGGTATCCGCCTCAGGACGGCACGGGAAGCAAAGCATTTAACCCAGGTCCAGGTTAAAAGATTAACAAATATAAATAATAAAACATTGTCCGGTTATGAAAAAGGGGTTAGCGAGCCGGATATTGATACCCTCATAACCCTTGCTAATTTATATGAAACCAGCATTGACTACCTTGTTGGCAACACTGATGAACCAACCCCTCCCTTGCTTAAAAAAGAAAAGCCTGGCTTCGAGGAATATGTTCTGTCCGCGCCAAATTTGGAGGACGCCGCTCAGAGAATAGCTGAACTGCAGAATAAATATTACATTGACAGAGAAACATTCATAAGATTATCCGAAATGGCTTACGATAGACATGGCTCATCACAGGCAAAAAGCATTAGTAAAACCGTTTACATAAAGAAGTAAACCTTCGCATAAAAATTTCTGGGTATAAGTGCAGAACCGGTACTGGCATGGTACCGGTTCACTTTTTAACTGCTGTTTCGAACAACTAGAAAATCGCCGGACTTGGCGCAGACACTGTTCAGGCAGGCGACAACAAAAACACGGCCAAGAGTGCCCGCAGGCGCCTGCCATAGTATTTCGGCCACCCCGGTAACAGCACTGGGACAGTCTACCCCGATCAGCCTGGCGAGCTCACAGGTTTCGGTGCCGGTAGGCTCCAGAAAAAAGAAAGCCCGGGAGACCGGGCGGTTGAATGTCGCCCTGACTATAACACGGGGAAGAAGTTGGACTGCCCCATTAGCCGTGGGCAGTGTCTGGCCGGTTTCGGACAGGAACTGTAGTGTAAGGACACGAAGGCCGTCCGGTAAAGGTGTTGGAGTTGGTGATGGTGTGACACTTGGGATGCAGATTACCTGGTCAACAAAAATAATGTCGGGATTTGAGATCTGCGGGTTAGCCGCAGTAATCTGGCGCACTGTCACTGCAAACCTTTGAGCAATGCTGAAAAGTGTATCCGAAGCTCTTACGGTATATAGCTGGCCGCTGCATTGCTGGGGCGGATCCGGAATTTGCCTGGCAGCAATGACAGCGCTTGTATCACTATTGTTACTCAACTGTAAAACCTCCCTGCTGGTTTTATTGATACACTATATGCCTCACCTTATAAACTGGTCGATATTCTCTTCCATTTATAATTTTGTTTGAATGCCGGCCGCTTTTGTGGCAGAATAATACAGGAACAATGACTTTTTATTTACGAGGTGATTCGACTTGGGAGGTATGGAATCAGCCACTGGGGGCATTACTAACCGGCAAGAATTAGAAGTCCGCTGGGGGGATTGCGACGCAGCGGGAATTGTTTATTATGCCAAATATTTTGACCTGTTCACAGACGGGCGGGTAGCCCTGCTCAAAAAAATAAATATACCTTATCAAAAATTTTTTCACAGCCAGGGTATAGTTGTCGTGGTGGTGGAAGCAACCTGCCGCTACAGGAAATCTCTGCAACCGGAAGAAAGATATTTCCTCAAAACGACACTCTCCCGCCTCAGCCGCTCCCGCATGATTTTTGATTATGTAATAACAAGCGCTGAAAATGAACAGTTGGCTGCCGAGGGACGGACAGTACACGCGTTTGTGGACGACACCGGGAAACCTTTTGACATTAAAAAAAAGTATCCGCAGTTATGGTCCCAGCTGCAAGAAAATTATAATCAAAACATATAAAAAACAATTAGAAACGATAGTATATAATATACTTATAAAAAATTATCGAATTTTAAGGTTTCTGGAGGATTAAACGGAATGAGTTTCCTGATCGGATTGCTTGCGGGATCCTTCGGAGGTCTCGTTGGACTGGGCGGAGGGGTGATCATGGTCCCCCTTATGGTGAGCGTTTTAAAAATCGGGCAGCACAAAGCCCACGGTACAAGCCTGGTCGCGCTTGTATTTACAGGATTAATGGGTTCCGTCACTTATGCCGTGCAGGGCAATATCGACATTTTGGCCTCGTTATTGTTGGCCTCAACCGCGGTATTTACCGCCAGGCTTGGCGCGAAATTTGCTAATACCCTGCCCGAGTGGAAGTTGGAAAAGGCCTTCGGCCTATTAATGATCCTGATCACCGTGCTCCTGCTCCTAAAGCCTCACCTGCCCCAGATTGTTGATTCCGCCATAGGATTGACATGGAGCAAAATACTAGTTCTCTTATTAACCGGGGTGTTTACCGGCTTTTTATCCGGCATGATGGGAGTCGGTGGGGGAACGATCATGGTGCCATCGATGGTTCTGCTGGC
>JAQVXL010000091.1 GCA_028709235.1 Desulfotomaculaceae bacterium | reverse complement strand
CAGGCAAATTCTGTAACTTAGGCGGTTTCAGAGTAATTTATTACTTTGACGAGACCCTGGTTCAATTTGGGGAAGGAGTTGTGTTTCCGGAGAGCGCCGCGTCATTCAGGCGCCTGCACCCGGGCTACGCATGAAAAAGGACCAGGAAAGAGTATATGAAAAGCTTATTGATGTTTCGAAATTAAGCAAGGGACTACTCTTAAAGGGACTCCTTCCATATTATGTCCTTGGCCTGCTGGCAGAGGAGAAAATGTATGGAAAGAAAGTCCTGGAGCGAATTCATGAGGTGACAGGAGGCAACTGGAAACCTTCCCCGGGTTCTGTCTACCCTTTATTGCAGAGGATGGCGCGTTTGGGTATGGTGTCTGAATATATAGATGATTCGGTCGGTCATCCTAAACGTGTCTATGAACTGACAGACGCCGGTAGAGATGCCTACAAAGACATGAAGGAGGATATTCGCCCCCGTCTTAAAAGGACCATAGAACTGCTTTCGCTTCACCTGGATAAGCTTGAAAAGGAGGACTGGTGAGCATTTCTGTATACGTTTGTGCTCTTACTACTTACTTCTCAGAGCAACTATAAACCCTGACTGTGGGTTAAGATCAGTACACTTATTAACATAGCTAGTTAACAGGTTGGAAGGAGGCTTACATATGGCGAAAAAAAAGAAGATAGGCTGGGTGAGAATACTGGCGGGCTTTTTGGCGCTGGTATTAGTTTTGTTAGGCGTGGGGACAGTTTATTTGAAAAAAAACACAGTTGATTACTACAGGCTAAAGCCCCTTGATATCAACCAGACTGTGCTGGCCAGCGGCAGGGTCAGCTTTCCCCAGCCCTACGAGATTACAGCTGTTTCCTCAGGCAAAATATCTCAATATAACCAGGCCGTTCTTACCCGGGACTCCCTGGCGGGCGGAAGCGGCGCGGCCGAAGTAGAGGCCCAGATTGCCTATTATGAAACCCAGTTATTGATAGCCCAAAAGGCGGTGGAAGATAAGAGGATAATTTCGCCTGTTACAGGGACGGTCAGCAAGGTGAATTTTTCTCCCGATCAGCAGGCGCCGGCCGGAGCAACGCTCTTAACCGTGCTGCGGCAGCAAAACTGGGTTGTTGAAGCAGACGTGGACCAAAAAGAACTTTCTCATTTAGAACCGGGGCAGCCTGCTTTAGTGGCGTTTGACGCCTATCCCCGGGAGAAGCTTGAAGCGGAGCTGCTTTATATATCTCCCCAGATTGACGAACAAAAAGGAACCTGCCTTTTAAGGCTGGAAATAAAAGAAGCGAAACCTTTTATAAGGCATGGTATGGCCGCGAGCGTCGAGCTTTTGTCGGAGCCCCACAAGCAGGTTTTGGCGCTGCCCAAGCAATTCGTGGATTTTACGGAAAAAGAGGCGTTTTTGTGGGTCTTGAAAGATGGTAAGGCTGTAAAAACACCGGTCACATACATAAGCGTGGGAGAGCGCTGGGTTATTGCCGAAAACCTATCGGAAGGAACTGTGGTGCTGTCCCCGGCAAAGAAACCAGGCGGCTTTAAGGTACACCTCGGCCGGGAGGTCCTGCCCGATGAAGTTTAACACTTACGAATTTATGGTCGCCTACAGGTTCCTTGTAAACGGCAGGTCACAGACGGTGCTGATCATCCTCGGCATTGCAGTCGGGGTGGCCGTGCAGGTTTTTTTAATATCACTGATGGACGGGCTGCAGAGAAACCTTGTTCAGCGCACGATCGGCTCTTCCCCGCATATTACCATAGCGCCGCCTTTATCCGCCCCGCGGCCCCTGGGTATAGGAGGGGGGCCATAGATGATTATCAGAAGCCGCTGAAAACTGAGGAAAGTGAAATATTGTCGTGGCAGCGCTACGTTGATTATATGGACGGCATGAAAGAGATAACCGTGGCCGCTCCGATGGTTAACGGCAATGGCTACATAGAAAAAGGGAGGTCGTCTTTCCCGGTTATAATCAAAGGAATAACGCTGCCCGAGGCCGATGTGATCTACAAGTTTAAAAATAATCTTGTCACTGGGGATCTCCGGCCGGGCGGGAACAACGTCCTGATCGGCGTGGCCTCGTCTGAAAAATCGGGCCTGCAGGCGGGCGATACTTTTTATCTGAGAAATCAAAAGGGATCGGGCGATTATTTTATTATCCAGGGCATATTTGACCTGGGATCGTCGGCGGCCAACAATATGGTGGTGATGTCTCTGGACCGGGCGCGTACCTTTTTGGACATCACCGGGATCTCGGCTATTGAAATCCAGGTGCATGATGTGTTTGCGGCGGACGGCTTGGCTAAAGAGCTCAGAGGAAGTTTCAGCCAGGTAAAGGTGGAGTCCTGGCAGGAAAGGAACAAAGAACTGCTGAGCGGTCTGAGGGCGCAGGATACCTCTTCCGTCATGATTCAGTTTTTTGTTTTGCTCAGCATTACCCTGGGCATTGCCAGCGTCCTGGCCATTATCGCCATTCAAAAATCCCGTCAACTCGGCATTTTGAAGGCAATGGGTACGAATGACAAAAGCGCCGCCCGCATTTTTATCATCCAGGGTTTTTCCATGGGATTTGCCGGGGCGCTGGTGGACATTTTGCTGGGGCTCGGCATGACTGAACTGTTCATGTTTGGGACAAAAAGCAGCGGCGGCCCCACTTATGAATTAAAAATAACACTGGCAAACATCCTTTTGCCTGCAGTTCTGGCCGCTGCTTCGGCCACCGTGGCCGCTCTCGTGCCGGCTCGCCGGGCGGCCGGGCTGAACCCGATGGAGGTTATCAGAAATGGATGATATTATTGTCCTGAATAAAATCAATAAGTCCTATGGCGATGAAGTGGTCGTTCAGGTGCTGTTCGACATCGACCTTTCTATCAAGAGCGGCCAGTTTACCGCCTTTATTGGGCCTTCCGGATCGGGAAAGAGCACCCTGTTGAATATTATCGGCCTGCTGGAGGCGCCGACCAGTGGGAAGATCATACTGGATAACCAGGATATTTCCGGGCTGGACAAAAATGAGCTGGCCACCTATCGCAACGAAAAAATCGGCTTCATATTTCAGTTTCATTATTTACTTCCGGAGTTCACGGCCCTTGAAAACATCCTGATTCCCTACTGGATCGGTAAAGGAAAGCCTCCCAAAGAAGTTATCGACCAGGCCGTGTATTTGATGGAGCGGATTGGGATTAAGCAGTACGGCGGCAAGTACCCGAACCAGTTGTCCGGGGGGCAGCAGCAGAGAGTGGCTATTGCCCGCTCACTGATCAACCGGCCGAGAATAATATTTGCCGACGAGCCGACCGGAAACCTGGACAGTAAGACCAGCGGCATGGTAATGGAGCTTTTAAGGGAAATAGTCAGGGAAGACAAAACGAACCTGGTGATGGTTACCCACGACCGTGATATCGCCGCCGGCGCGGATCGGGTGATAGAGATCGTGGACGGCAGGATCAACTGTGATTTTACTGTCGACCGGATGGGTAGGAAAGAGGTGCGGCGGGAACTGGAGCACCTGGCCTGCATTTTCAGCGGTGCGGCCGGCGGCCAGTAAATCAAACTTAAGGCCTAAAATGTTGTCAACAACCCCGTCCCCCTGACAACCCCCTGCAAAAAGAAAACTCTTTAACGGGTGTTTAACATATAGAAATAAAGAATCGTTATTGATGTCATATTAGTATTAAAAGAAATAAAACAGAGGTGAAGTCCAATTAAGACCCTGTTTGACCAAACAACCATAAATCACCTGGAGCTTTCCAATCGTTTTATAAGATCCGCGACATGGGAAGCGTTAGCAAGTATTGATGGAGCCGTTACTCCGGCATTAATCGAGTCGACAGCGGCACTTGCCAGGGGTGGAGTAGGGCTGATCATTACCGGTCATTCCTATGTTCGAAGAGAGGGACAAGCGGGTCCCAATCAGCTAGGCGCATATGGCGATAGTCTTATTCCCGGTCTCAAAGAAATGACGGAGGCGGTCCACCTCGCAGGCGGCAAGATTATCATGCAGTTAGCGCATGCGGGAAGGTTTGCCCCGGTAAAATTGACCGGGCAGCCAGCCCTTGCGGTTTCTTTTGCAAAAGACTTATCTCATCTTCCATCAGGGAAATGACGATTGAGGATATATGTAATCTGGTCATGGCTTTTGCTAAAGCCGCCGGGAGGGCTAAAGCAGCAGGTTTTGACGGCGTCCAGATTCACTCTGCCCATGGTTATCTTTTAAGCCAGTTCCTGTCTCCAGCTTTTAACCAGCGCCGGGATGAATACGGCGGAAGCATCGATAATCGTTCCAAAATACAATTGAATATGATACAAGCCATGCGAAGAACCGCTAGGCCTGACTATCCTATCCTGGTAAAACTCAACTGTCGGGATTTTATTGAAAATGGTTTAAATCTGGACGATTCCCTTAATGTTGCGCACAAACTGGCCGATGCTGGTGTTGATGCTATTGAATTAAGCGGTGGTGTGATCAATACTGGCAGGCTGGAACCCAGCAGAACAGGTATCAATTCAATAGAAAAAGAAGCCTATTTTAGAAATGAAGCGCGTGCCTTCAAACGTGAAATACATATTCCGCTTATTCTGGTCGGGGGAATACGTTCCTATGAGCTGGCTGAAGAGCTCGTAGAGAACGGAGAGGCGGACTATATTTCTATGAGCAGACCCTTTATTATGGAGCCCGGGCTTATTAACCGATGGGCATCGGGAGACCACAGCAAGGCATTATGCAAGTCGGATAACGCATGTTTAGAATCAGGCAGAAAAGGAAATGGTGTTCGCTGCCTGGTTAAACCGGAAAAACATGGCGGTACTCATGCACAATTAAATATTAAAATGGGGGCTGTAAAGTGTTGATTGACGACTTAGTTGAATATGCGCTGTCCAGAGCATCTGCAAGAAAGGTTATCGATGTCCGCGCCGGGTTGAGTTATACATGCGTTCTGCTTGAAGATGACTCCTGCGGATTGGCGTACACCTTCAGGAACGAGCTGGGATGTTACTGTGGCATTTTAGATCAAGCGGGAACTTTAATAGGGAGAAAGTGTGCTGAACTCATTCCGTGGGCAAAAAGCAATAACCTTCTAATGGCAGCGATTGGTCTTGCTGCCGTAAATGCTGTATTAAATAGTTCCAAGGTAAATTGGAATATAGGAAATGTGACAACAGCCCTTGAAGTTGGTCCTTCGGATACATTCGGAATGGTGGGTGGGTTCTGGCCGATACTGAAAGAGATCAAAGATAAAACCGAGAATATTTTTGTGTTTGAGCAGGATGTTGCGAAGGATAGCGGTTTCTACTCCGAAGAAGAGATACCCCAGTATCTTCCGAAATGTGATGTGGTGGTAATCACAGCAACCAGCATCATCAACCATACCATAGACAGGGTACTGGCAAATTGCGAGAGTTCCCGTGAAGTTTGTCTGGTTGGACCGTCGACGCCTTTATGTCCCGAGGTGTCCAAAAATTACAATGTGACACTCCTTGCGGGGGATGTGGTGATTAACCCGGAACAGACTCTGCAAATTGTCAGCCAGGGCGGGGGCACCATGGCTATGAAACATACGATCAATCATGTGCTTGTCAGGGTTTAACATTCAAATTCACAAAGTTTGCATGGTTATTGGTAATTCGATAGTGTGTTTTATGTTCTCTCAGATGATGTTTTGAGGGAACTTTTATTAACGACAAGAATAAAAGAAGGGCTTTGAAAATTTTTTATTAATATTTCATTAATTTAATGTTAATAACTCAAGTTTCTCACTTGAGAAATAGCCTTGAAGCTTTGATATAACTGGGTTATTCCCAATTTATTTATAGAAAAACAGCAAAAGACACCCTCGTCTTGGTAAAATAGAATTGACTAAAA
>JAQVXL010000090.1 GCA_028709235.1 Desulfotomaculaceae bacterium | reverse complement strand
CTGCAAAACCACCCTAAAGTTAGTTTATCTTTTATTTGCTTTAAATATCTAACTATTACTTCAATATTCACAGTGGTTTATCCTGCTGTTTTACAATATTTTTGGGGTTTTTGCAGTGGAATCAATTTTTAATTAAAAAGAAATATTTTCATTCATGCAGTTAATTATAAACTAATTGAAATTAACACACAAAGAGACATACACCGACACAATAACCAAGAAAGTTATATGATTGCCAATTATTTTCTTTAGCGTCATATAACTTAAACTTTCAAAATTATGCTCAGACCGGCCCGCCGGTACTATAAAAAGAACCCGCAGATGCGGGTTCTTTGACTCAAACATTGAACCTGAAATTTATTATGTCACCGTCTTCAACAATATAGTCCTTGCCTTCCAGCCGGCTCAGCCCTTTTTCTTTCATTTTGGACATACTTCCCAGGTTCTCCAGGTCTTGATATTTCACAACTTCAGCCCTGATGAAGCCTCTCTCAATGTCCGAATGTATCTTACCCGCCGCCTGCCTGGCGTCAGTGTTTCTATGGATAGTCCAGGCTTTCACCTCGTCCGCGCCCACTGTTAGAAATGAAATTAGCCCCAGGTAATCATAGGCGGCCCGGGCCAGGCGGTCAATACCTGACTCACTGATGTCCAGGTCAGCCATAAACAATTCCCTGTCCTCAGCGGGCAGCTGACTGATTTCCATTTCAATTTTTCCGCAAATTTCCAAACAGGGCATTCCCCGCTCGGCGGCATAAGCTTCCACCAGTTCTTTGCCGGGATAGGACTTTGTTTTGAACTGCTGTTCGTCCATGTTGATAACCAGTAAAATAGGTTTTTCAGTAAGGAAACTGTAATTTCTTAAAACCGATTTTTCGTTTTCGTCTAAGTCAAGCTGACCAATCGATCTTTCATTTTCCAGGGTATTCAAGCATTTTTCCAGAACTTCCAGCTCAAAGACGTTTTCTTTTTTTATCTTTTTGCCGCCCTTAATTCTTTCGATCCTCTTCTCAATTACCTCCATATCAGCCAAAAGGAGTTCCATATTGATCGTTTCAATATCCCGCAGGGGATTCACCTCATCGCTCACATGGGGCACATCGTCATTGGTGAAGGCCCGCACTATATGGGCAAGCATGTCCACATTTCTGATTGAATTCAAAAACTGGTTGCCCACACCCTGCCCCTGGCTTGAACCCTGCACCAACCCGGGCACGTCGCTGAACTGGATCATGGCGTGGATGGTCTTGCGCGGCTTGTACATACCGCTCAGGAAATCAACCCTGCGGTCTGCCACTACAGCCGCCCGGCTGTTTGTTTCCGTCTTACCGGTCAGAAAATTTGATGTTTCAGCGTTGGCGCCGGTAAGCAGGTTAAAAATAGTGGTTTTGCCCACCATCGGCAGACCGATTAAACCACAATTAAGATTCATAGTTATCACCTAGTATAGTAGTTTACCACCTGAAAAGCGATTTTGCAAAGTTTTCTAGATTGTATTGACTTCTATTGTCTTTTTCTTTGCGTCAGAAGTTTACTGTAATGTCCGCTTTAACGGCATGAGCCGCCAATGGTTTTTTCACCCCATTCGTTGATAATACCCCGGGGAGTAAATTTCTCACAGGGCTTGTCCATAGGCTCTGCCGGCTTTTTTGTCACCTCGCACATGCCGGCGGCAAAAGAACGCCACGTTTTAAAAAACACGCACTCTGTGCAGTGCATGTAACCACCTCCGAAAAACAATATCCTAATATGGTAGAATTGCAAAACCGCTGCCGAATCAAACCTCTTTCTTTTTCACCTGCAGGTCCGGTTTTCCCCACAAGAGGCGCAGCACCGGTGCTACAAGCTCAGGATCTCCGCTGGTGAAAAAGGATTCACCGCCGGCTGATTTAGCATCCGCTGCCAGACACTCATTATCCAGTACACGGGCTACCTGCCTGGCAATCCCCTCCCCGCCGTCGATCACTTTAATCCCCCTGCCTGCCAGTTTTTCAATCACCGGTCTCAGGAACGGATAATGTGTGCAACCAAGAATAACAGTATCCACCCCTCTATCCAGCAGTTTATTCAGGTAGCCACCGACCAGCTTTTCCGTTTCCTCGTTGTCCCACCTGCCTGACTCAACTATTTCAACCAGGCCGGGACACGGCTGTGTAAATACCTCCAACCCTTCCCCAAACCTTTTCACCAGTGAATCAAACCTTTCTCCCGCCAGGGTAACCCCGGTGGCGATGACCCCAATCTTGCCATTAACTGTTGCTGCCGCCGCCGGTTTAACGGCGGGCTCGACCCCGATGACCGGAACGCTGTACTTTTCACGCACAGCATCAAGAGCCGCAACCGACGTTGTATTACTGGCTATAACAATTAGTTTGACTCCGTGCCCAATCAGGAAGTCACATATTGCATAGGCTCTACCGCGTATAATTTCTACCGGCCTAGAGCCATAAGGGCAGTGCGCTGAGTCTGCAAAATAAACCAGGTCCTCCGCCGGCAGCAGGCGGCGCACCTCCTTCATTACCGAAAGACCGCCAACGCCTGAATCAAAAAATCCTATTGTCCTGAGACTTGTCATACTTAACACCTCATATATAAGTCCGTAATCCATACAATAACCTCTTAATAAATTTATACGGAAATACGCTGTTTCCTGCATCAAAAATGATCATTGACACAAAAAAGCCCCCGCAAGGGGCTTCCAGACTGTCGAAAAATACCTTACCAGGTTTATGGCATTGAAAGTTGCTGCTCCAGGTGTGGGTGCGGCATTAGCGGAAAGGGGACACACCTCTATTGGGAATCTGCCTTTGCAGGCCGGAGGTATGTCCCCAGCGAACGCGGGATAAATCCCGCCTTGCAGCGGAACGGGCGTGACTCCGGTCGCAGGTGCGGCTTCAGTTACAGCTGGTAGTAGATGTCGTTTTCTCTCACCGGCCGGTAGATCGGGATATAATCATAGCCCCGGTCAACCTCCATGATTTTCTCTTCTTCAATGGACTTCACCACATCAAAAATCATTTTAGCGTCACCAAATTCCATTTCCGGCGTCACTGATATGGGCTCTTTGCCTGTCGCGGCGTTGTAAAAATTGAGCAGTTCATTGTAATAGCCGCGCTGCGGTTTGTAGGGAACCAGCTCATGGGTCCCGTCATTATGGGTCACATTTATAACTCCGCAGTCTCTCTCTTCCAGGTATATCATCCCATCGGAGCCAAATATGCGCAGCCCGATCAGGGGACGCTGCATTTCTTTCCCTGCAGAGAAAAATGAAAATGCACCTATAATGCCGCTCTTAAATAATATATTAACACTAACAACCTAGTACGGAGAGAAATCCATCTCCTGTTCCCGGCCAAAAGCCTGCAGTTTATCTACAGCCCCGAAAATATGACGCAGCGCGGCCAGGTCGTGGACACCCGTATCAAGCAATGCGCCTCCGGTAAATTCCGGATATTGTCGCCACTCCCTGGCCGGGAACTTATCCTTGACCATATCTTCGGGGAAATTTACAACCCTGTTCTGAATAAAATAAAGAATATCGCCAACCTTTTTTGTCCTGACCATGTCTCTGATCATGTCTATTTCTTCATTATACCGGTAGTTTTCAGCAATCATAATTGGAATACCGTATTTTCTTGGCAGTTCAGCGTGAGCCCTGGCCTGCCTGAGGTTTGGCGCGAGAGGTTTTTCACAGATAATAGGCTTTCCCGCTATGGAGGCAACCGCTTCCGTAACCTCATAATTTTTCTCGATCGGGACCATGATATCAAAAAGGTCAATATCTTTTCTGGCAGCTATTTCTCTATAGTCAGTATAGACGTTTTGTGGATCGATGCCAATATTTTTTGCCCACGCTTCTGCTTTAAACTGGTCAACATCACAAATAGCAACGATTTCGTATCTATCTGACAGTTCCTGGTAAGCCGGGTAATGCAATTTCTCAAAGGCCATACCGCTTCCGATAATGCCTACGCGCAGCTTGTTCAAGTCTTTCCCTCCAAAATAATATTTTCGTTTTATTATGCGACCCGGCGGAAAAAATATACTCAAAAAGCCCTTCCTGTAAAAAGGGGATTTAGCTGATATAAAGAAATATTTAAAAAAAGGAATATCTGGATGTTTAGGTGGGACGTTATTTTGCATACACTCAACTGTAAAATAAAAGGACTGGGACGGGAGGGGTTTGCGTGTTAAAGGATTTTCAGCGGGTAGGACGAGAACTCTTCCTGGCCGGTTTAAACAACTCGCACAGCGGGAACCTGAGTTTGCGCCGGGAAGACAGGATCGTGATCACCAGAAAGGGCTCCATGTTAGGTTGCCTGGAAGAAAAAGATCTGATAGAAACAGCGCTGACCGGCAACGACGAGAATACTAATTTAGCTTCCACGGAAATCTGCGTGCACCGGGCTATTTTCCAGGGCACTTCTGCCCTGGCGATTGTCCACGCCCACCCGGTGCACGCCATCAGCCTCTCTTTATTGGCAGACGAAATCATTCCCTTAGATGCCGAGGGGGCCTACCTGCTGGATAAGATACCTGTACTTGATGCAAAATGTGCGATTGGTTCGCCGGAGGTGGAAGAAAAGATACCGGCATTATTAAGAAATCATAAGATAGCCCTGGTGCGCGGCCATGGCAGCTTTGCTTCGGGCCAAACACTGGAGGAGGCTTACCACTGGACTTCCTGTCTGGAAAATGTATGCCGGATTATCTATATCACTCGCACCTTACAAAAAAGTTATTAAGGAGTGAAAAAGTGAATATATTTAAGGAATTGCTAGGCGGCAAAATTAATCTCCACCAGGAATTTATCAACAAGATGATTAAAGAAGCGATAGCGGATCACCAGACGATCAAGGATCTAGTCCTATCTTTTAATGAAGGCTTTCTTGCGGTTGCGGTTGATGTCCTGACAGGCGACAGCACGCCTGTCAATCTGCAGCTTGAGCTGTCACTGGGTAAATTTGAATTTAACAGGGCAAACCGCGTCATTGAGCTGATACTAATCAACCCGGTCAGCATTAAAGTTTACGGCATCAACATTAAGGCGAAACTGACGGCGGATATCGACATAGCTGCGTCAAAAACCGCAGGGGCGCCGGCAGATTTAATCGATATGTTCGGTTATCTAACAATAAATGAAGACAGATTTATTCTTGATTTTAATCAAATGCCCGGCTTCAACCAGGCCTTGCAGAACAAGCTGGGATTCCTGCTGAACAACCTGGAAATCAACAATTTGGAACTGCAAAAAGAGAATATCGTGCTCTATCCGGCGGTAAAATTCTTTTAGCTGAACAGGGACACAACAGCATTCCTGCATACTGAGGATATATGAGGATATATACCCGATTGAAATAGCGGGTTTAAAACCCGCTATACAATATCTGGGAAATTCCCTAATAGGAAAACCCGCTGATAGCGGGTTTTTCACTAGTAGTTTTCGCACCTGACTTCAAAATGGGCGCGAGGGTGATCGCAGGTGGGACATAACTCCGGTGCTTCTTTGCCGGTGTGAATATGGCCACAGTTCCTGCACTTCCACTCTACTTCCTGTTCTTTCTTAAAAACAGTGCCCTTATTGAGGTTATTGAGAAGAGCCAGGAAACGTTTTTCATGTTCCTTTTCTACTGCGGCCACTGATTTAAAGAAATCAGCTATTTCAGTGAAACCCTCTTCCCTTGCCACAACTTCAAAATCCTTGTACATGGAAGACCACTCGTAGTTTTCACCGGAAGCGGCGTCTTTCAAATTATCTTCTGTACAGCCAATCCCATTCAAGAATTTAAAAGCTCTCTTAGCATGTTCTTTTTCGTTATCAGCCGTCTCCAAGAAAATAGCGGAGATCTGCTCATAACCTTCTTTTTTAGCCGTGCTGGCAAAATAGGAATACTTATTGCG
>JAQVXL010000089.1 GCA_028709235.1 Desulfotomaculaceae bacterium | reverse complement strand
CTTCCTGGATAATCAGTCCCGCGCCGCTCCTGGCAACAGCCCGGTAATGCTCTATATTCTCTTCAGCCACATAGCCGTCATTCCGGAATATGGAATAGACCATTGCTGGGACTACAATTCTGTTTTTGAGTGTTTTACCTCCAATCTTATGTGCTTCAAATAATTGTTTCATAGAAAAATCATCCTTTACAAGACTAGTTTATTCCTTCAATAAGTACATTTACTGGGCATACTTTTATATCTGGCGAAATCACATCCAGTAATCATTATTAAGAGGTATTTGCAGCCAGGGTTTTTTTTAAGGAATATTTTAAGGAATATACATAAGCTGTTTCCCCTCTCAATAAAATGTAGAAGCAATGCCAATGCGGAAGGAATTTATGATAACTTATCATGTCAGCTCACTTTTTTCTAGATACAGATCGGATTCAATAACAATCACTGTACTGTCTGTTTTGGCTGAAACCAAAGATCCAACGCGCATAGTCCTGGTATCATATCATCCGTATGAAGTAACGACTTAGTCTCCTGACGGAAATACGACCTCCCTGCACTAACCACAGGGAAGATGTTTTATGTAGCTCTGTTTTCATCCTTCTGCAGGCGCCGCTTCAGCGGCATGGTAGTCTGAATTATATTAATAATGTTGTGCATTTCCTTAATATCTCATAGCAACACTGGCTCCACCGATACCATACTTTTTGATAAAATGAGGTCAAAATTGCAAGGGTAACAGATCTTTACTTTACAATAAATACTGTATATAATAATTTAAGAGAAGAATATATTATCACTGGCTTTTTTAGTAGGACCTATAAATCAAACATATTAGATCGGCGGTTACGGGGTAGTCGCCGAATATTTTTTAACAGTTTATGAAAGGTGGCTTGAACATTGTCAAGACAAATATTCATTACTGAGAAAGACAAGACAAAATTACAGAAACTAATAAGTGAGGCTAAAGAGTTTCATCCGGGCAGCGAAGTATACCTGAATAACCTGGAGCTGGAATTAGACCGGGCGCAATTAGTATCTTCAGAAAAAATTCCACATAATGTGATAACTATGAACTCAAAGGTATTATTAAGAGATATGGACTCCGGTGAAGAAATGATCTACACGCTGGTTTACCCCAATGAGGCAAATTTAATGGAAGATAAAATTTCTGTACTGGCCCCTGTGGGTACGGCAATCATCGGTTTGCGCGAGAAAGATGTCATTGACTGGAAAATACCCAGTGGCATGGTCAGGTTGGAAGTAAAAAAGATCCTTTATCAACCAGAAGCAGCAGGTGATTATGATTTATAAAAGAAAAACTTCCTGACATTGGTCATACGAGTTCATAACCAATGTCAGGAAGTTTTCCGCACTCTATGCTGTTTGCAGTATATCTGCCGCATTTTAAAAGGCGTTTGTTATATGATCCAGCCTGTGCACTCCATCTTCCATGTCAAACAAAATACCAATCACGTCAAACCGGCAGCTGCTGTCGGTTTTTCCATGTGTGATCAGGTAATGCCAGGCCAACTGCCTGAGTTTATGCTGCTTGCGCTTTGTGACGCTTTCCTGGGGCAGGCCGTATTCTGCACTGCTGTGTGAACGCACCTCCACGAAGACTATTACTCCTTTATCCAGCGCTATCAAATCAATTTCACCGATGGCGCAGGTGTAATTCCGGCAGATCACCCTGTAACCAATCTTTTTCAGGTACCCGGCAGCCTCTTCTTCTCCCTTTTTTCCCAGCCGCTTCCTCCGCACCGTCATCGCTGCAAACATTCCTGCACCGGCCGGTAGCCGGTTCTGTGGATTGGGCAAGGCCCGTAAGCGGACAGTGCCTGCAAATGTTCCGCAGTGCCGTAACCCTTATGGCGGTCGAAACCATATTGGGGATAAAGTTTATGGTATGAATTCATCAGGCGATCCCTGATCACCTTGGCCAGGATCGAGGCCGCCGCTATAGAAGCGCTTAAACCATCACCTGCGATAATTGGCGTCTGCGGGTATGCCAGCCGGTCAATTTTAAAACCGTCCACAAGTACGTGAGCTGGTTTGACAGCAAGCCCCGCAACAGCCCTGCGCATAGCTTTCAGGCCAGCCTGGTGAATGTTTTCAGAAAAAATCTCCTCAACAGATGAGACGCCTATAGACCAGGCCAGGGCAGTTCTTTCGATCTGTCCCGCCAGGTATTCCCTTTTTGTGGGGGCTAGCTTTTTGGAGTCGTTCAGGTTCACCAGGAGCGCGCTGTCAGGCAGGATCACCGCAGCAGCCACAACCGGCCCGGCCAGCGGACCCCGGCCCGCCTCATCTACACCGGCGACGGGGTGGCGCCCCCTGGCTTTCAAGTCTTTCTCATATAAAAACATTTTGGCCAGACGCTTCATTTCGCGTTCCATTACGTTTTCATTATGTAATAATTTCCTATAGATCTCCCGCACACCCACCCGGCTGTCTTCTGACAGGGCCAGCCTAAAAGCGAGGCCTGCGCCGGCCGGACTGTCGGCAATCTTTTTTATTTGGCTAATCGTTAGTTTAGATATGTCCAAAGCGCTCCTCCGGGTTCCATAAAAACATTTTCAAATATTCCCTTACGTGTAAATTTAACATTAATTTCGCCATAAAAATAAAAACTCCTTGCCGCCGCATCATTATACATTATAGGAAAATTATTTAATTGACATCTTCATATCCGCTTGTTATGCTCTTTTCAAGGCTCAAGTAAAGTTAACATAAGATGTAGTAAGTTTAAACATTATAAAAAGGAAAGCAGGCGATATTTTATAATGCAAGCTCCATCATTACAGGAAATGCTGGTAAACTTTCATCAGGAATTAATACGGATTACTGTAAAGGAAGACGCCGTATCTTTCAGTACGCCAGACCAGGCAATTTTTAGACAAGCTCAGGAAAAAGCGCTTCCTCTGGTAAACATATGCCCCCCTCAGGTTAAAGCCGAAGACTTTTTTGCAGTAATGACACAGGTCGCAGGCATAATAAAACATTTCATGCCTGATTTAGCTGCTGAAACAGAACAGATAGAATCCGCCCTGCCCGTTGATCCTGCTGAAAGGGAGGAATTCGTCACCGGGGCGTTAACGCCGGGAGTAGATTTATTATCGGATCTAAAAACAGATCTGCCGCCTGAAACCTTTGACTTTTTATTGAACCACACCATTAAACCATTTATGAGCCAGTACGCTGTTAATGCAAGCAAATATTTTGATCCCGAAATGTGGCTGAAAGGCAATTGCCCTGTTTGCGGCGGCAAACCCACCCTGGCGCTGCTGGAAAAGGAAAAAGGCCGCCGTTACCTGTACTGCGATCTTTGTGAAGTGCAATGGCGCTTCAATCGCCTGGGCTGCCCTTACTGTACAAGCAACGAATCACACTTTTTCACATGTGAGGGAATGGAAAAATACAGGGTGTATTATTGTGATAAATGCCACGGCTATATTAAAACCATAGATGGAGCCAAAACAGGCGAAAGCCAGCCCAATCTCTTTTGGGAAGACATAAACACGATACAACTGGACATACTGGCCATGCGGGAAGGTTATATCAACCAGGCTTACCCGCAGGAACCTGAAATATAATGATTCAGGCAGGAATACCAACAACCGCGTTGTAATTTATAAAGTATAGAAAGGAGTTGCATACTAAATGCCGCATATTGGACCAACTGAATTAATTCTGATTCTGGCTCTGGCTTTAATCATTTTTGGCCCCGGCAAACTGCCGGATGTGGGCAAGGCCTTGGGCAAAACAATCAGAGAATTCCGCCGTTCTTCAGTGGAAATTGTCGATGACGCAGAACCAAGTACAGGCAAAGAGAAAAGCAAAGACCAACAAATAAAAGAAGCAGCTAATGTTAATTCCTAAATACCAATCTGCCAGGCAATAGATTTCTTTCGCTGCTTTTTAGAGAGGGTAAGGAATGGCTAAAAATACCGACGAAATGCCGGTAATGGAGCACCTGGAGGAACTGCGCCGGGTTTTAATAGTATCTATTATCGCCACTATAGTACTTGCTATAGCTTCTTTTTTCTTCATTGATCAGATCCTGGCGATCCTGATGGAACCACTGACCAGGATTGAGCAGCAAGTAAACTTTTTAGGTATAACCGAACCAATTTATGTAAAACTAAAGCTGTCGTTTTTCACCGGATTTTTAGCCGCATTACCTATTATCTTGTGGCAGATCTGGAGTTTTGTAGTGCCCGCGCTCAAAAAAAATGAGAGAATAGCCTTTACCTTATTTGTCCTGATTTCTTTCTTTTGTTTCATAGGCGGCGTAGCTTTCGCTTTCTTTGGAGTGTTCCGCTACGGAGTTAATTTTTTACTCCAGTTCGCCGGCCCTACCCTGATGCCGATGCTGACGATTGATAAGTATATTTCTTTTACGATCTCCTTTCTTTTGCCTTTTGGTTTTGTCTTTGAGTTACCATTAATCAGCTATTTCCTGGCCAGGCTTGAGCTTGTCAGCTACGCTTTTTTTGCCAAAAACCGGCGTTACGCGATCCTGGCGTCCGTAGTTATAGCCGCTGTGATTACCCCTACTCCCGACATCTTTACTTGTTTAATAGTCAGCGGTCCCATGTACCTGCTTTTTGAACTCAGTGTTTTTGTGGTGCGTATCACTGAACGCCGGGTCGCGCGCAGAAAAAAACGGAAGCAGATGGCTGAGATGGCGGATGCCCAACCACAGTAAGCCTTTAGTGCATCCATGTAAAAGTTAAATAAAGTCAAAGAAGATATCACAGTATGTGAAGAGTGTGGGCACATCTGCGAAATAATTCTACACTACGAAGACAATAAGCTCATTCAATTTAGCAGATTGGACCGTAATTCTGATAACGACGGATTTATTTGCTAAAGACTATAGATACAGCATATTTTAAAAGCGTTATGACATTATTAAAATATTCTGTCAATGATAGAATTATTTGTTATTATGCAGGTAAAATATTTAGTTGTGCAGAATACTTTAATAACTAATTGGTTGCTGATATATTATTTATGGTTTTAAACAGTCGCAGGACTTAAGGTTTTTTAGTCAAAAAGTTAGAAAGGAGGAAAGAGGGGGTAGGGAGTGCATATAGATATTTTTTGTAAATAAACTTATACATCTCCGAGCCTGGCGATCTAAAGCTATTTAAGCTATGATTACCAGGACGTTAGGGTATACCGGGAAACTGGTGTGCCTCCCAGCCTTGGAAAGGAGACGTGATGAAATGACTTGAGAACACGTATTTTGATGCCAAAGGAGGTCAGATTAGTGAAGCAGAAAGTCAGTCGTCGAGATTTTTTGAAGTTCTTTGGTCTGGGTACTGCCGGAACTGCTCTTCTAGGAAGCGCAACCGCTGTACCGGCTTTTGCTAACACGGCCGCAGACAAACTGCCCACTTTCGAAATGGGTCCCCTTAAAATAAGCAAAGCAAAGGAAACTGCTTCTGTCTGCGCTTTTTGCGGAGTCGGATGTGGTCTTATTGTCTATGCAGACGAAAAAGGAGAAAGAGTCCTTCATATTGAGGGTGACCCGGACAACCCCAACAACGAGGGCTCCATGTGCTCCAAGGGTATTGCCCTGGGCGACGCCAACACCATAGTTGACAAAAAGCGCAAAAGAGTAGTGAACGACCGCAGGATTATGGACGTGCTTTACCGCGCCCCCGGGAGCAACACGTGGGAAAAGAAAGACTGGGAGTGGGCCCTGAAAGAAATTGCCAAGAGAGTAAAAGAAACACGCGACGCAACCTTTGAAGAAAAGGACGAAAATGGTGTCACCGTCAACCGTACCCAGGCTATCTGCCACATCGGCAGCGCGTCCTGTGATAATGAGGAAAACTATCTCTTCCAAAAAATGCAGCGTGCTTTGGGGGTCATCAATATTGACCACCACGCCCGCCTCTGACACTCCTCCA
>JAQVXL010000035.1 GCA_028709235.1 Desulfotomaculaceae bacterium | reverse complement strand
CAGCTTATTACGATTAAATGGTGTGAAATCCATTGCTTCGGGCTTGCGTAAACTTAGTTGGAATTCTGAACGCTCATTGGAGTTAATTGGTGTTTAATTGTTTGCTGTGACTTTGACGTGGTCCTGGCGTCCATTTCATTGATATCATTTCCGTTTGAACAAATATATCATATTCAGTATGGGTGTTAGACCATGAAGTCCAGAAATATTATGCTTACATCTATTACCATAATATTAGCAGGAATAAATCTATTAATATATGGTACTGCAGAACCATTATCAGGACTAAAGCACAGCTTGCATATTTTCAGCATATAAAAATGATACGCTAAATAAATAACAGCATGGTATTGAAATCCATGCTGTTTTATACTGGTGGGCCATAAAGGACTCGAACCTTTAACCTGACGATTAAGAGTCGCCTGCTCTACCAATTGAGCTAATGGCCCCAGTTGCCTATGAACAAAATACGGCGCGACATTTATCATGCCGCGTTTATTTATCTGGTGACCCCACCGGGATTCGAACCCGGGTTACCGCCGTGAAAGGGCGGTGTCTTAGACCACTTGACCATGGGGCCTGGTGGTCGGGATGGAGGGATTCGAACCCCCGGCCTCCTGCTCCCAAGGCAGGCGCGCTAGCCAAACTGCGCTACATCCCGCTAAATCATACAAATAGAATTATAACTTACCCGTAAAAACGCGTCAAGTTATAACTGGCACGCTTTAGACAAAAAAATGTCCAGCTTGCGCTGGACGGGGAGAGATAGAACTCACCAAAGCGGAGTACCCCTATTATGTACCATTTAAAAACATATTATACAATAGAATATCAGCGAAATAATCTAGTGCCTGATATGACTGAAATGACAGGAAAAAAGACCTTGTTTATAGAAAAAAGCAAAGGCAAATAAAATCCTTATTTTGATTCAGCTGTTTTAAGAACATACCTGTGTTATAATAAATGTTTAGTATTTGTGCCTATCACTAATTAAACATTGTTTGGAAGAGGTGGTCTGGTGATTATAGCAGAGCAGAAACCGCTAGGCGAGATAGCGGAGCTTATTGAAGACAGTAAAAAGATCCTTCTGCTCGGATGCGGCAGCTGTGTGACGGTATGCCTGACCGGTGGTGAAAAGGAGAGCGAAATACTGGCCAGCGCTCTGCGCATTATACGCCGTTTGGCAGGAAGGCCGGTGGAAATAAAAACTCATACTGTCACTCGCCAGTGTGATCCCGAGTTCATTGATAACTTGCAGGATATGGTCAAGGACGTTGACACGATTGTATCTATGGCCTGTGGGGTGGGGCCGCAATACCTGGCCGAGCGGTACAGTGATAAATACGTCATACCGGCGATGAATACAAGGTTCGTGGGAGGTTCAAAACAACAGGGAGTATGGGAAGAGCAATGCGGCCTGTGCGGAGACTGCACAATTCACCTGACCGGCGGCATCTGCCCGGTAACACGCTGTCCGAAGAGTGTTTTAAACGGTCCATGCGGCGGCGCCCAAAACGGTAAATGTGAGATTAATAAAGAGCTTGACTGCGCATGGCACTTAATTTATAACCGCCTGGCGAAACAGGGTCGACTTGATCAGCTGAAAAAAGTCGCTCCGCCAAAGGACTGGTCTAAATCTCGTGATGGCGGGCCGCGCAGGATGACCAGGGAGGACATATGAAAATGACGATATCAAGTGGCAGCAATCTTGAAAAAATATTAAAAAGCGGTCGTCACGCGGTGACAGCCGAATTAGGACCGCCCAAACACTCATCGCCGGATAATATCATCCGTCATACAAATACGCTCAGGGGATATGTAGACGCGGCCAATATTACTGACTGCCAGTCTGCCGTCGTCCGCATGTCCAGCATCAGCGCGGCGCTGCATATTATGAATAACGGCATTGAACCAGTTATTCAAATAACCTGCCGGGACCGGAACAGGATTGCCATTCAGAGTGATTTACTCGGCGCTTACAGCCTTGGGTTGAAAAATGTGCTCTGCCTGTCCGGCGACCACCAGGTGTTCGGCAATCATCCCACCGCGAAGAATGTTTATGATATAGATTCGATACAGCTGATTCAGCTTACAAGAAGAATGCGGGATGAAAAACTGTTTTTCTCCGGGGAGCCAATAAAAGAACATGAACCGAAGTTTTTTATTGGAGCCGTAGCTAACCCTTTTGCAGACCCGTTTGAATATCAGGTGGATCGGTTAGAGAAAAAGATTAACGCCGGGGCGGAATTCATTCAAACCCAATGTATTTATGACCTGGAACGGTTTGCCCGCTTCATGGATACATGTGTGGAGCGCGGCCTGCACGAAAGAGCTTATATACTGGCGGGAGTCACCCCTCTAAGAGGACCGCGCGCCGCTAAATTTATGCAGACCTGCGTGCCGGGAATTACAGTGCCGGAGGAAATTGTCCAGCGGCTTGCGAAAGCTGCGGATCCAAAAGTGGAAGGTGTTATTATCTGTACTGAACAAATAAAATATATAAAAGAAAATATTAAGGGTCTGTCTGGCTTTCATATCATGGCCATCTCATGGGAAGAAGTAGTCCCTGAAATTATTAAAGGCGCCGGTATCTGCCCGTGCCCTTAAACCGGAATGATTTACAGCCCGCGCCTGCCGATATAAGCGGCCAGATCCACGACCCTGTTTGAATATCCCCACTCATTGTCGTACCACGCCACAACTTTAGCCAGGATGTCATCCACAACCATTGTTGAAAGGCTGTCCACAATTGAAGAATGACAGCTACCGTTAAAATCGCGTGACACGAGGGGCTTTTCGCAAAACTGCAGAATGCCCCTTAAAGGCCCTGCCGCGGCATCTTTAAGCTCGCCATTTATTTCTTGAACCGATGCCGGCTTGGCCAGTTCTGCCACCAGGTCCACAGCAGAAACATTAGGAGTCGGCACACGCATGGACAACCCGTTTAGTTTTCCTTCCAGCTCCGGTATGACCAGGGCTACCGCTTTTGCCGCGCCTGTAGTTGTCGGGATTATGGACATCGCCGCAGCCCTTGCCCGCCGCAGGTCCTTATGAGGCAGATCTAATATTTGCTGGTCATTAGTGTAAGAGTGGACTGTCGTCATTAAGCCCCGCACCAATCCAAATTTCTCGTGTATGACCTTAACAACGGGGGCGAGGCCGTTTGTTGTGCATGAAGCGTTCGATATTATATGGTGTTTTTCTGGATCGTACTTATCCTCGTTCACACCCATGACTATTGTTAAATCTTCACCTTTGGCAGGCGCGCTGATCAGCACTTTTTTGGCGCCGCCGTTCATATGCTTGGCAGCCCCGTCACGGTTTGTAAAGCGACCGCTGGATTCGATTACCACTTGAACGCCATACTCGCCCCAGGGGACGGCGCCAGGGTCCGGTATAGCGAAAGCCTTGATCTCTTTGCCGTTTACTCTGAATTCCCGCTCTTCATTGGCGTAAATCTCCGCATCGAGAGTCCCGTGCACGGAGTCATACTCAAGCAAGTGGGCGAGGGTGCAGGCATTGGTAAGATCATTAACAGCCACGATTTCTATTTCCTCACTGCCCATAGCTGCTCTGAACACATTCCTGCCGATCCGGCCAAACCCATTTATTCCTACCTTTAGCGCCATCAGCAAAATACCTCCTGTTCTCTATGCTTTAGATTGCCCATAGAAACTAAGATATAGTATCAAAATAATATGGAATACATGTATAAATATGTCGATTAAAACTATTAACCAATAATAACATGTTAACGTACCATTAATAAACAAAAAGTAAATATGTTTTAAAAAACATTATTATTGTGTTTTAATGTGTTCTGAATGGTCAAAAAAGACACCTGAATGGGTATTTATACGTTTTAAAAGGCATTGAATTTTATAATAAATGCTGTATACTGGATTCATAATGCGATAATTCAAAATGCTGTATTTATTTTGGGGGGGGAAAATTCATTATGCATCCGTTTATTCAGCCACTTCAAGCCTCAAAAATGATTGTTAATCCCAGCTTAGAACAGTTGAGGGAAATGGCTGCCACAGAAGAAAAAACAACACGTTACGGCAGCGCCAGCTTCATTTCGAAGGTAAGAAGCCGGAGCGCAAGAAGCACCTACATACTTGACGGTGACTACCTGGGGATAGACCAACACGGGATACCGCTGTCCAAAGAAAAAGAAATAGCCTCCAGGGTTTATGAGTACTTGAGAAAAAAAGAAGTAATTAGCTTGAACCGCAAACTGGGCAATAACCCTGAGTTTAGCCTTAACTGCAGATTATACATAACAAAAGAATATGCCCGCATCCCATTTATGTGGCATAATATGCTTTTCGAGCCTGATCCGGCTAAATCTGAGCCGGATCTAATCAGCATATATGTGCCGGAATGGCCGGAGCGGGTTATTTTTGTGCACCCCGATGCAGGTATAACCTTTATTCTGGGCACTGACTATTTCGGCGAAATAAAAAAATCATTTTTGAGAATGGCGTTATATAAGTGGAAAAAAAGGGGTGGCCTGGGTTTTCACGCGGGCAGCAAGGTATTAAGAGTCCGTACCGCTAAAGGCGCCCTTGAGGATATCGGCTTTATATTGTTTGGCCTGAGCGGAACTGGTAAAACTACCCTTACCATTCACGACCATGGGTTGACAGGTGAGGAGACAGTTTTTATCAGACAGGACGATATGGTTTTGATGGACGACAGGGGATTATGCTTCGGCACGGAAAACGGTTTTTACATTAAAACTGAGGGACTGGAACCAACCCAGAAGGTTTTATACGACGCTGCCATATCGCCCGATGCTATCTTAGAAAACGTAAAAGTCCACGACGACGGCAGTGTGGATTTTGCCAACTCGGAGCTTACTTCAAATGGACGGGCAGTCATTAAAAGGTCTGAGGTGTCCAATACGGACAGTAGGATAGACCTTGACAAGGCGAACCGGATCGTATTTATTACCAGGAGAGACGATATTATTCCAACAGTGGCAAAATTAAATCCGGAACAGGCAGCGGCTTATTTCATGCTGGGCGAGTCAATTGAGACCTCTGCTGGGGATCCGACACGCGCCGGAGAATCCAAGCGCGAGGTGGGGACAAATCCGTTCATGATTGGTAAGGAATCCGATGAAGGAAACAGGCTGCTGAGCATCCTCAGAAAGAACCCTGATATTGAATGCTACTTGTTGAACACCGGAAGCGTAGGCAAGGGCGGTAAAAAACCGGGCGAAAAGATTTCTATTGAAATTTCGACCGCCTTGATGAAACACATCGCCAAAGGTAATATCAGGTGGGCTATTGATCCGGACTGGCACTATCAGGTGCCGGTGGAGATGCCTGATATTGATATCGCTGGATACAACCCGATAAATTATTTTGATGAAACAGATTACCAGAAACGTGTTGCCATACTACGCGCGGAGCGACTGTGCTGGCTGAATAAATATAAAGGACTCAAAGACGAGATAGTCAACTCCATAAAATAATCTTCGATAGGGCATTTCCCTGGGGTATTCTTCTGTTGCAGGGTGGGTTTTTCCCCACTGGTTAACTTGTTTAAAAAATATACAAAAGAGAGAAACGTCATTCAGCAGAGATAAACATCATTCAGTTGCATTACTTGGCCGTTTAGGCCATTTTTGTTTCTTGCGTGAGAGCAGGAAGATGAAGGGATTAAGTTGAATTACTGTTTATCACAGCTTTGTCCTCTGTCTTTTTCTGGACCGGTTGGGAAAATGTTGTCTGTGTAGTTTCCTCAAAAGCAGACATAGTGCCTTGACCTGAATTAAGAGGGAGGTAGTAACATTTGCAGTGCGGTGTGCTGTTTGACTTCGACGATACCCTGGTTGAGACCACCATCCATTTCAATGCTGCTAAAGAAAAGTTCGCAGAGATAATGTCATCATTAAATTTCCCGGCAGCAGAAGCGCTGGAGACCCTGAACCGGAATGATATTAGAAATGTCAGGCACTGCGGCGGCTTTTTTAAAGAGTGTTTCCCCCGCGCTCTAGGACAAACTTATGATTATTATTGTAATGTTAATAAGCGCAAAAGTGACTGCAAGTTAAAAAAGGAGATTGAGGATCTGGGCTGGCAGGTTTATGAGCAGCCTGCAGAGCCTATTGAGAACGCTGGCGCTGTCCTGGAAATCCTGTACCGCAGATACCCGCTTTATCTCGCTACTAGGGGCGAACCGTCAGTGCAGAATGCCAGGTTGGAACAAAGCGGGTTGGCGCACTGGTTCAAAAAAATATATGTACTGTCTGAAAAAAACACTGGAGCCTATCGGCAAATCGCTATAGAACAGCGGATTACACCGCAATTTTCATGGGTTATCGGCAACAGTATGAAGTCGGATATTAATCCGGCACTAAGGGCTGGATTTAGAAGTATATATATTCATCACCCTCACACCTGGGATTATGAAGACGAAGAACCCATCGGCGGACATATAAATGTTGAAAGCCTGCTGGACATACTGAATATAATTTGCTGATAATAAGTAATCTTCAAATTGTAGGGTTGCAACAATGCTACCATTATGAATATGATAAAAAGAATGAGGCAGGGTCAAATGACCAGAAACTTTAACGAAAGTATTATTAAATGTGACCATAAAGTTAATATAACCGCTAGCTATGGCGCAGACCTGGTACTGGAGGGATTTACCTTTGTTCCCAATATGCTTATTAAGGTATACAGCCGTATTGGCATTACTGATTTTCAAATGATGCTTCTAATTCATTTAATTAGATTTAAAGTGGAAGAAAAGGATTACTACCCGGCGCCAGAGACTATCTCTGAGGTGATGGAGTCAAATCCCGCAAAGATAAAAAAAGAACTGACTGAATTGTTAGAAAAAGAGATTATTGCAGTCAGTGAATACTATGATAAAAAAAATAACTTGATATTTGAAGGATATGATTTCGAGCCGCTTTTTCTAAAAGTTTCAGATGTATGGGCCAGTACCAGGGCCAGGGAAATTGTTGAATCAGAAGACCTGATAAAAGCAGCTGCTCTGGAAAATGATTTTCTGAATAGCAAATTGCGCGACAAACCAAGGGGATTAATTTCCATCTTTGAAAAGGAGTTCGGCAGACCGCTGTCTCCCATCGAAGTGGATCAAATTCAGATATGGGCCGGAGAAGCGGAGTCGTTCCTGGTGATTGAAGCTTTAAAAAGAGCTGTCCTGAGAGGCAAGCACAACTTTAAATATATTAATAGCATCTTGATGGAATGGAAAAAGAACAACCTGCAAACCCTTGAAGAGATAGCGGAGTATGACCGTGATTTTATGAAGCGCCGCTCAGCCAGCATGCTAAAATCTCAAAAGGGTGGGGCAAAGAGTTCGCCGGCCGAAGGGAAAGATTCAAAAGAAAAAGTTTTTATCAGATCGCTGTATAATAAAGCTTAATATTTATATTTGCTACACTGCATGCAGCTATTATAGAGAAAGGTAGGTATTATTGGCGTGACCTGTGAATTTTGTGGAGACCGGGGCATTGTTATTCTTAATGACGGGGCAGTGGCAGCTGTGCCCTGCAGCTGTGTAAAGCAGTCATCTTTAAAAAACTTGATCAGGCATGCCAACCTGCCGGAAAATTTTATTAATTGTTCGCTTGATGAATTTAATTTTAAATATTACGCTAAAAATTTTATTGATCCCGAAACGGGGCTTTCTTGTTTCGAACTGGCGAAAATTGCTCATAAAGCTGCGAGGGATTTTATTAAAAGAATTTTAAAAGCTCCCAGAACCGACGGACTGTTATTTACAGGTAAGGTCGGCAGCGGAAAAACTTATCTGGCTTGCAGTATTGCGAACGCATTGATAAAACATGGATTATTAACGCTTTTTGTAGAGGTATCAGACCTGCTGGACAGGATTCGCTCAACCTATGATCCGGGCCGTAGTCCGGATCAGGTTTCTGAGTTTCAACTGCTGGATACCGCCAGGCAGGTACCCCTGCTGATATTTGACGACCTGGGCGCTCATAATTACACCGAGTGGACTAAGAACAAGATATATTCCATTATTAATTATCGCTTGAACCAGCGGCTGCCTGTTATTGTTACCACAAACATTAAACTTGACGAAATTACAGAATACCTGGGAGAGAGAACTACGTCCAGACTGCTGGAAATGTGCAGTCCCTACCGCATGACAGTTGACATAGATATACGCGCTGTGCGGCGAAAAGAAAAAGATCTAAAGTATTAATGCGTGCACAACGTTTCAAGAAATACCACCTTGGGATAAGGTGGTATTTTATTCTTTTATATGCAGATACTAACTGTGTAGATAAAAATGTATGTATATAAAATATTCTCTGAGCAAAAATACTCTCTGGAATCGGGAAAGGAGGAAATAATGAAAAAACTGGTTCGAAAGAACGTTTTAAAACTGGTGTTGTTAATATTATCGGTGTTTGCTTTAAGCGTAAGTGTGTTTACGCCGGTTGGCGAGTGTTCACAGAGCTCAGAAAACATATATGTAAACCACTCCGATTCTACTGTGGAAAAACACACTATCCGGAATGGTGACACTCTTTATGATATTGCGTCAGAATACCGGATAGCGCTCGACGAAATAATGAAAGCCAACCAGCTGAAAAACAGCTTGATTTTACCTGGAGAAACCCTGTTATTGCCTGTTGAGGCTGCTGCTCAAGAACGCATTTCACTGGGAGAAATGTCCAGGGAGGAAATAATTCTCCTGGCAAGAGTGATCCACGCGGAAGCAAGGGGTGAAAGTTTTGAAGGGCAGGTGGCGGTAGGCGCTGTTATTTTAAACAGACTGGCCAGCCCACATTTCCCCAAAACCATACACGATGTGATTTTTCAGAAGAATAAACGTGTTTACCAGTTTTCTCCCGTTGGCGACGGTTCTATCAACCTGGAACCCGATGAAAAGGCTGTGCAGGCGGCGCTGCAGGCTATATCTGGGGAGGATCCCAGCAATGGAGCGCTCTTTTTTTACAATCCTGACATAAGCAGTGATAAATGGATCAGAACACTGCCGGTGCTCACCAGGATTGGGAACCACGTATTCGCAACCAGTTATTAATAACCTAAGGCGGCCTAAATGGTCGCCTTAGAAACACTTTTTTTCTCAAAACTCAGCCCTTTTACCTGTACATTAACCATTTGCACCTGCAGCCCTGTCATTTCCTCCACAGCGGCTATAATCCGCTCCTGTATTTCTGCGGCTATTACGTGAAGAGGATAGCCGAAGGTCAGCACTGGCGCAATATCGATCGTTACAATACCTTCTTGCTCGACGCGTATATTGATCTTCCCGACCTGACTGACTCCAGTCACCGATTTAGCGGCATGTCCGGCGATAGCTTCAAGGGCGTGGTTGGAGATGGACAGCTTGCCATGATAAGTAAATGTAGGGCGAATAATGGACTGTTCAAGCCAGTCCTTTTTACCGGAGATGCCTCTTTTCCTTAGAAACACTTGCAATGGGTCAACAAGTGTGCCTGGGAAGCTTTTCTTTACCTCCAGGGTAGGGGCGGGTATCACATGTTTGCTGAACTGCGTTCGGAGATACTTCGCCTTCCTTATTTCCTTTTCACTGGCCACATCCTCAATGTTTAAAAATTTAGATGGGGCGGGCAATCCCAGCCGTGAAGCTATTTTCCTGGTCATTTCCATGGATGTGCCCAGGATCAGTATTTTTGCAGGAGCAAAATTAGAAATAGCTTTTTTAATTTCATTAGCCTTATCTTCCTCCAGGAAGAGGGCTGATTTAATCGCTCCAATTCTTGTCGGCTGCCGTTTGGCTGATGACCCTGCGAGAATGCGGTTGCCCTGGATCAATAGGCCATCATCAATAATCGCCTGTGCTTCAAGCTGGTGGGCGATACTTGTCGCCCGATGGCTTTTACCGGTGCCGCTTGGTCCAACCAGAGCTATGACTTGCAATCGTGACACCTACTTTAATTTAGTGTTTTTTCCTTTTATATCATAACATATTCAGGTCCGGCGTCATAGCTGAACGGTATAGATGATGCGAATCAGGATAGAGTATTAATGCCAATAATATAACGGAGGCAATGGTACAGTGTGCAGAAAAATATTTGCTGCCGCGCTTGTAGCTCTATCTATTTTTTTGTCAGGGTGTAACATAGATAAATATTTAAACGTTGAGGTTCCCGCAGTGTCAAAAATTTTTGACGCGAACGGTGAGTTAATTACTATCATCAGCCGTGAAAACAAGCTGCCTGTAACTCTGGATAATGTTTCACCGTATATGAGACAGTCAATTATCGCTATCGAGGACTCTCGTTTTTACAAGCATCATGGAATTGATCCGGTGGGTATAGCCAGGGCGTTGTACCGGAATATTAACGCTCGCGACATTGTGGAAGGCGGCAGCACTATCACCCAGCAGCTGGCTAAAAATCTTTTCCTGGATCCTCGTCGGACGGTCGGGAGAAAGTTGGAAGAGCTGGTGCTGACAGTTCAATTAGAAAGAAAGTATACTAAAGATGAAATTCTCAACATGTATTTGAACGAGATTTACTTTGGACAGGGAGCGTATGGCATAGAAGCAGCCGCTAAAACTTACTTCAATAAACCGGCTAAAGATCTGGGTTTGGCGGAAAGCGCTATGCTGGCCGGTATACCCAGGGCGCCTAGTATATTTAATCCTGCGGCCGACCCGGCAGCTGCTAGATATAGGCAGGCTATCGTACTGGACAGGATGGTCGAGCTCGGCATGATCGACGAAAAAAAAGTGCTTCAAGCTAAAAATCAATTTCTGCAGCCGTCAAAGGTCCCTGCTCAAATTATGAGCGCGCCATATTTCACAAGCGAAATAATAAGGCAACTAGAACAAAAATATCAGGACAACTTAGAATTATTATATTCCGGTGGCCTGACAATATATACCACTTTAGATTTAAATATGCAGGCTGCCGCTGAAAAAGCTTTCATGGAAGGATTCCGGGGAAAAGACCCTGCTCTGAATGGGGCACTGGTAGCGCTTGAGCCCAAAACAGGTCAGATAAAAGCGATGGTGGGTGGAAAAGATTACAATAAATCTCAATTCAATCGTGCCCTTTCAAGGATCCAGCCGGGTTCCACTTTTAAACCCTTTTTATACGCGGCTGCTATCGAGCACGGTTATACCGCCGGTACGATCATCACCTGCGAGCAGGTTTCCTTCGGTCAGGCCGGGGGAGGCTTTTACCAACCGGAAGACTTCCAGGGCGGCTACCACAACCGCCCGTTTACCTTGAAAGAAGCTCTTTATACCTCAGACAATGTCGTGGCCGTGAAGCTGAATGATATGGTCGGTCCGTCTATCGCGGCGGCTTACGCCAGGCGGATGGGTGTAACTTCCGTGGTGCAGCCTGTTCTTTCCCTGCCTCTCGGCACATCGGAAGCCACACCTATAGAAATGGCCGGTGCTTATTCTACTTTGGCTAATGGTGGAATCAGAAACGAACCTTATTATATTACCAAAGTGACCGACAGTGCAGGCCGCATCCTGGAGGAATATAGGCCAGGGCCTGAGCGGGTGCTTGATGAAAAGACTGCTTATATTATTACGGATATGCTCACAGGGGTATTAAAGACGGGCGGCACAGCGCCAGGTGTATCTAATGCCGTTGGCAGGCCGGCGGCCGGTAAGACTGGAACAACAGAGAACTATATGGATGCCTGGTTTATTGGATATACCCCGGACCTTACTGCCGCGGTATATGTAGGCTATGACGAGAAAAACAAAGGAACTGGTCAAACCGGATCCCAGGCGGCCGCGCCGCTCTGGTCGATGTTTATTAAGGAGGCCTTAAAGTTAGTCCCTGCCAGGGAATTTCCAACACCGCGGGGTGTTATAAAAGTAAATATTTGCCCTGATGACGGGTTGTTGGCGGGAGGGTTGAATACGCGCTCGATTGAAGCGGCTTTTGTTCAGGGTACTGAACCCCAGGCATTATGCCCGGGAGCGGGATCGGGGGTTATTATTAAGCAGTTAACGCTGCTGAATAATGGCGGGCGCGACATTATAAAAAGATACCTTCTTAATCAAAAAAATTTTTCCTGCGGAAAAAAAGATATGTTACAATAGCCAGCGGAAATAAAGGCGGTGTCATAAAGATGGCCCAGCCTATAGTCTCGGATAAAGGTCGTCCTTTTCTGCGCGTGTCTTTATATACCCAGATTACCGCGCTAAATGAGATAATCACATATACTGCAAGAACTATGTTTGAAAGAGTACTTGATTGGGATTCAGGCAAATTATCCCCTCCTTAATGTCGATAGTAATATTATACTTTCGACATATTTTAATTTAAAACCTTTTAAATTACAACAACAACTGCTTTTAATACTTGACTTTTTCAGTGTACTGTGACAAAATTGTTTTTGCGTCATTAAGGTTTAACGGGGCATAGCTCAGTTTGGTAGAGCGCACGGTTCGGGACCGTGAGGTCGCACGTTCAAGTCGTGTTGCCCCGACCATTGACACTAAAACTGCCTGCGGAGGAAATATTTTTAATCCGTGGGTTTTTTTCAGAGTAAGTAATTGTAAATTATATTAAATGTTCGCTTCTTTTATTGTAAAAAATCGTGTCTTTAACTATCAGAGAAAAAGCGTACATGTTATAATAAGCTAGTCTGGTTTTCCAGAACAATCAAAATATTTTGTGAGGGATGGTTTGTGAATCTTTTAATTATGGGCCCCCCTGGAGCAGGAAAAGGGACACAGGCCGAAGCGCTTGTAAAAAAACTGGGTATAACACATATCTCAACGGGTGACATGTTCAGATCAGCCATTAAAGAAGGTACTGAAATGGGGTTAAAAGCCAAGGAGTATATGGATAAAGGCGAGCTTGTACCCGATTATGTGGTGGTAGGCATGGTTAAGGAGAGGTTTTCCCGGCCTGACAGTGTGAGCGGTTTTTTGCTGGACGGTTTTCCGCGGAATGTCGTTCAAGCTGAAGAGCTTGATGAAACGTTGAAGTCGGTTGGGCTCAGCCTTAATGCTGTTATTAATATTGTTGTACCGCGTGAAAAACTAGTGGAACGGACTACCGGACGCCGCATCTGTCGTTTCTGTGGGACAAGCTACCATGTATCGTTTAAGAAACCCCGGGAGGAAGGGATCTGCGACAATTGCGGCGGTGAGCTATATCAGCGCAGTGATGATAACGAAACTGCGGTAAACAACCGCCTTTATATATACGAAGCAAATACCAAGCCTCTTATCGATTATTATGTAACAAAAGGACTCCTCCGGAATATCGACGGAGACCAGGACATTGACAAGGTTATGGAAGATATATTCAAAAGTATATGCAGTTAAGCAGCTTAAATATCTTGAGTAACCTGGATGAACTGAATTCAGTTCTGAATGGTCAAGGAGATAAGAAACTCCAGCACGGGATTATAGAAAGTTTTGGGGCGTCGCCAAGCGGTAAGGCACCGGACTCTGACTCCGGCATTTCGTTGGTTCGAATCCAGCCGCCCCAGCCAAACTTTTATAAATATATTTTTCAAAGGCCGTTGCTCAATGGTAGGATAAGCGACACTTAATCGTCAGTTTTTAGGTTTAGTATCCTTCATGGCCTACCATTTAAAAAGTTCCTTAAAAGGAACTTTTTTTGTTATAAGACTATATGCTGCTGATACGGTGCCTGTAGAGAAATTATTTAGGTTTGATTGACGCGGTTAATAACAGTAAGATAAGATTGTGAAAATAGCTGAAAACACATATTTATCGGAGGGTAAAAATATGGATAGAAGAGATCTTGTAATCATCGGAGGCGGTCCCGCAGGACTCACCGCGGGGATATACGCGTCGAGGGCATCTATTGATACCGTTCTTTTGGAGCGGGGAGTCCCTGGTGGTCTTGTTGTCAGCACTTACCTGATAGAAAACTACCCCGGTTTCAGTGAGGGTATAAGCGGCCCGGATTTGATGATTCAGATGGAAAAACAGGCCGGTCGTTTTGGCTGCGAAATTTTGTCGGCGAATGTGGAAAAAATTGAATCCAATGACAAAGAATTTTACTTGAAAACTGACCACGGTGAAATCGTAGCCGGTGCGGTTATACTGGCCTCAGGTGTACAATCGAAGTTGCTGGGTGTGAAAGGAGAAAAAGAATTAATCGGCCGCGGGGTTTCTTACTGCGCAACATGTGACGGGGCCTTCTTCCGCAATAAAAGGGTTGCTGTTATCGGCGGCGGCGACGCTGCTGTGGAAGAGGCTATTTTCCTGACCAGGTTCGCAGAAAAGGTTTATGTTATCCACCGCAGGGGAGAACTGCGGGCGACAAAAATAGTACAGCAAAGAGCATTTCAAAAACAAAAAATAGAATTTATCTGGCATGGGGTGGTAGATGAGATATTAGGCAGAAATTTAGTTGAAGCTATAAGTGTCAGGGATGTGCGTGACTCCAGCAAGACATTGTTAGAAGTCGAGGGTGTGTTTATTTATGTGGGCAGCACTCCCAATACGCTGTTATTGAAAGATCTAGTTAAAACTGATGAGAATGGCTATATAATAACGGATGAAAATATGCAGACTTCGCAGAAAGGTATTTTCGCTGCCGGGGATGTTCGCCAGAAACTGCTTCGTCAGGTGGTAACTGCAGTTGCTGACGGTGCTATAGCTGCAGTTGCCGCGGAAAAACACCTGGCAGAACTTAAGTAATATATTAAATTTTAAGCTTATTCTAGATATAATAAATTTTTATGTTTTTTATCAGTAAAAGTCAATTTACTAAAAGGAATATAATATTTTATGAAGAAGATATAATAAAAAGATTTACTTTTCTGACCTTTTGATTTTTTATGGAGGGACTGTTTATTTCTTTTATGGGGAGGTGTGTTTTTGGCAGAAATACCACAAGGATTTTGGGACGGGGAGCACCGGATGCTGGCCAGACTTATTTCTCTGGTAGAAGATGATCTGCCTGGTAAGGAAGAAGTTTTGCGCAAGTTGCATCCACATACAGGACGCGCCTATATATTAGGATTAACCGGTTCGCCCGGTGCGGGAAAAAGTTCTCTTGTTGACAGCGTTGTGCGTGAAATCAGGAAGCGCAATCAAACAGTGGGAGTTATAGCGGTTGACCCCTCAAGCCCCTTTTCCGGTGGCGCTTTTCTTGGTGACCGCATTCGCATGAATGAACATGCTCTGGATGACGGGGTTTTTGTCCGCAGCATGGCTACCAGGGGCAGTCTTGGCGGCCTGGCCAAAACCTCGAAAGAAGTGGTCAAGGTAATGGACGCTTTTGGGATGGATTGGGTTATTATTGAAACAGTGGGTGTGGGACAGTCTGAGCTTGATATCATGTACATTGCGGATACCACCGTGGTGGTTCTTACGCCTGGTGCCGGTGACAGTATCCAGTCTATGAAAGCAGGTATAATGGAGATAGCTGATGTTTTTGCCATAAACAAATGCGACATGCCTGGCACTGATACCCTTACACTGGAAGTAAATTTAATGCTTGACATGCAGGATGACCATATTAAATGGCGCCCTCCGGTTAAATTAACCACTAATCTAAACAAAGCCGAAGGCATAACCGAACTTCTGGAAGCGATAGAAAGTCACCGCGATTATCTTAATGAAAAAGGGTTTTTTGCGGAAAGGCGCAGGGAAAGAACCAAGAATGAAACGCTCGACATAGTAAATTACCAGTGGCAGCGGTTGGTGATGGAGGAAGTAAATCGGCCTGGCCGCGTCAGCGACCTTCTTGAAAAAGTAGCGGCCAGGGAAGTTGATCCCTATACTGCTTCAGCCAAAATTATTAATTGGATTATTGCGAATTTAAAAAAAGCATAGCCTTATTTTATCTGTTTTGTATATAATTGCGTCTTAAGTGGCGCAATTTTTTTATTAAATTATGGAAAAGAAGTGAAATATAAAAATATATTGGGTATAATTTAGAGAATAATACGGAGAGGAGATGAAAGAGTGAAAATAACTTTTTTAGGACACGCCGGATTTTTAATTGAAGGCAGTAAAAAAATAGCCATTGACCCTTTTTTGACCGGAAATCCAGCGGCGAAAAACAATCCAAAAGATATTAAAGCCGATCTGATTCTAGTCAGCCACGGGCATGGGGACCATTTAGGCGATACAATAGAAATCGCCAAACAGTCCAAGGGAACAGTGGTTTCTGTTAATGAACTGGCCATCTTCTGCTCGAACAAAGGAGCAAATTCCCACGGCATGCATATAGGCGGCAGCCATGTCTTTGACGGCATAAAAATCAAGCTTACACCTGCCTGGCATGGTTCCGGTTTCGGAGATGAATGCCCCCTGGAATACCTCGGAACCCCGTGCGGTTTTGTCTTTAATCTTGATGGCAAAACCATTTATCACTCCGGTGATACGGGCCTTTTCGGAGATATGGAACTGATCGGCAGGCTGAACAAGATTGACCTGGCTATGCTCCCCATCGGGGATAATTATACAATGGGTCCGGAGGACGCTCTCGAAGCGGTAAAAATGCTCAAGTCGGGGTTGGTCATTCCCATGCACTACAACACCTGGCCGCTGCTCAAACAAGATCCCTTAAAATTCAAAACAGAAGTAGAGTCAAATACCGGCAGCAAAGTCACTGTTATTGCCCCAGGCGAAAGCCTGGAATTCTAAAAAAAGGGGTGCTTTTGTGAAAAAGGCAGTTATTGAAACTGAAAAAGGAAATATCGAAATTGAACTATTTGAAAAGGACGCTCCAAATACAGTAGCCAATTTCACATCTTTGATTAACAAAGGGTTTTATGACGGGCTCATCTTTCACAGGGTGGTACCGGGTTTTGTAGCGCAGGGTGGGTGCCCGGAAGGCCGCGGCACAGGCGGGCCTGGTTATACCATAAAGTGCGAGATCAATCCCAACAAACACCTGCGCGGCTTGCTTTCAATGGCGCACGCCGGCAGGGATACCGGAGGCAGCCAATTTTTTATCTGCTATGATGCTTTCCCGCACCTGGACGGTGTACATACCGTTTTTGGCAAGGTGACCAAAGGCATGAAAGTGGTGGACCAGATCAAACAGGGTGACAAGATGGTCAAGGTTGCAGTCTCAGAGGAAGAGTAACACACGTCACTATTTAACCCCGGCATAAGCCGGGGTTTTACTTTAAACGACCTAGATGGAAACCTTTTGACAAAGTGGTTGCCAGCATATAATATTACCTTGCGACAACTATATTTTTATATACGGGGCTTAAAATGGAAAGAAATTATGTTGTTTGCGACCTGGAAACAACAGGTCTTAATCCCATAACTGACAGGGTCATCGAGATAGGCTTGGTCAGGATTCAGCAGGGTGAAATTACAGGGAAGTACCACACCATGGTCAATCCTGGAATGACACTGCCATTAAAGATCAAAAGGCTTACCGGTATTAATGACGGTGATCTGGCTGATGCGCCGCCGATTACTGAAGTTATCGGCGAGGTGATTGATTATATAGGCAATGACGCCATAGTAGGGCATAACATCCGTTTTGATCTTGACTTTCTGTCAGCCGCGCGTGGGCTTCCCTTTGATAATCCCCATTATGACACGGTTGAACTGGCACGGCTTTTAGTACCCGATGCGGTTAGTTACCGCCTGGCGAAGCTTTGTTCCAGGCTGGATATCGATACTGGAGGCAGTCATAGAGCTCTACAGGATGCGCTGGCAACAGCTAGCCTTATGGTGATGCTGCTGAGGCAATTACAAGGCCTGGATCTCGGCATTTTGATCCAGTTGAACAAACTGCTTTATGATGCAAATTCAGCATGGAATGTGCCGGTAAATGATTTCATAAAAGAACTTTTAAAAAAATTTCCGGACCGGAAAATAGCACGCGTATCTTACCTGCGCCGCGTGGTGGAAAAAGATAATCAGTATCTCAGGCTTGCCAGGGGTCCATCCGGGGAAAAATTAATACTTGAACAAGATGAAGTGGTTTCTTTGTTAAAAGAAGGCGGGCCGCTGGCGGATGTGCTTCCGGCATACGAGTACCGTCCCCAGCAAGAAGCAATGGTATGTGAGGTCACCCGCGCTCTGAACAAGGGCAAATTCTTGCTTATGGAGGCTGGGACGGGTGTCGGTAAGTCCATTGCTTATTTATTGCCGGCGATACTGTGGAGCATTAAAAACAGAGAAAGAGTTTTGGTAGCCACGCATACTATCAACCTGCAGGAACAGCTATGGCACAAAGATATCCCCATGCTCGCCGAGTTGATTAAAGAGCCTTTCCATGCTGCCCTTGCCAAAGGACGGCAGAATTATATCTGCCTGCGCAGGTGGTTTAGCGCATTAGACAGCACGCGCCAGCCTGACGAAGCAGCTTTTTTTGCCAGGGTGCTGTTATGGCTTGGCAATACTGAGACCGGTGACAGGGGCGAGTTAAATACCAGTCCGGCGGAAGGTGATATCTGGCTGACTATCTGCGGTGAGACTGACGGCTGTTTGGGTCTGCGCTGCCCCTACCAGAAAGATTGTTTTGTCAACAGAGCTAGGAAGAACGCTGAAAACGCTGATCTGATCATCGCGAATCACTCACTACTTTTTTCTGATATTAAGGCCGACAACAGGGTGCTGCCTTCATTTGGACCTTTAGTCATCGACGAAGCGCATCACATTGAAGAGTCAGCTACCACCCACCTGGGAATACAATTCAATAAAAAAACATTTAACAGGTGGCTGTGGATAGCTGGCAGAGACCTGGCCAAGCTTGCGGAAAAGGCTCCGCCGGCTGATGGCGCCAAGTGGCTCGAACTAGTTAAAACCGCACAAGAGACCAGGTTAGAATTACTTGAAAGCGCGCGTCATTTTTTTGAGCACCTTTATGATATGATCTCTGGTAGCACAGCGGATACAGGGTACAGTTACAGCAGTATATCTCTAAGATTGCCCCTGGCAGATGAGAGGTACGAGGTATACCTGGAAAACGGCAGGAGATGCGTTCATCAGCTGCGCAGATTTACCGGTGATATTAAAGCCTGCGTCGGTCTTATGGAAGTTTGGTCAATCGCTGATGAAGCATGGGCAGGAGAATTGCGTGATACCGCCGGCCTCAGTTTAGCGGGCGAGGCCTGGGCGGAAGACCTGCATTTCATATTAGAAAGTATTGACACGGGGTTTGTTTACTGGACAGATATGGAGGTCAGTACTCGCGCCGCAAATAGGAATTGCTCCTTAAATGCTGCCCCTGTCGATGTGGGAACACTTTTATTTGAACGCTTATTTAAAAATAAAGAAACAGTTATCCTGACTTCTGCTACGCTTACAGTAAGCGAGGGTTTCGATCATATTATTGATAGGACCGGGCTTAAATACCTGAGCGAGGAAAGGCTGTTAAAAGCCAGCTTTAATTCCCCCTTTTCTTATGAACGCCAGGTAATGCTTTGCATAAACCGCGATCTGCCAGTACAAGGCACAGTGGATGATGATATCTATCTTGTAAAAATTGTAAACGCTCTTTATAAATTGATCGTAACCACCGGTGGTAGAGCGCTGGTATTGTTCACTTCACACAGAGTTCTTCGCGAAGCCTACATACGACTGAAACCAATTTTGGAGAATCACGATATCTACCTGCTGGGTCACGGCATAGACGGCAGCAGATCGCGCCTGCTGGAGGAATTTAAAGAAGGGGGCAGATCAGCTTTATTCGGCTCATTAAGTTTCTGGGAGGGAATCGATGTGCCGGGTGACGCCCTGACCTGTGTCATTATTGTTAAATTGCCTTTTTCTTCGCCCTCCGTGCCGATTATTGAAGCCCGCCTGGAGGACCTGTCCAGCCGGGGTAAAGACGGTTTCAGGTTATTAAGCGTACCCCAGGCCGTCATACGTTTCAAGCAGGGCTTCGGCAGGCTAATCAGGAGCAGCAGGGACAGCGGCTGCGTGATTGTCCTCGACGGGAGGCTTCTCAACAAAAGCTACGGCAGGCATTTCTTAATTTCTCTACCCGTCAGGCGGCACCTCAGGGGTGATATAGATTTTATCGCTAAAAAAATTGCCGAATGGCTGGAAAACAACCGGGACCGCTGACTGCGATGTTAATATATGGCACATGATTGCGCCAAAAAAAATAGCACATTCAGGTGGTGTCTGAAATAATATATTAACAGCTAACCTAATGAAGGGATGTGATTATCCTTGCGTGTATATTTTGTAAAACTTCCGTCATTTTTGAGATCATGGCTGATGAGAATATGGAAGTAATACTTCGCGGCAGGCTATTATAGTCTGCCTTTTTAACATATAAGGTAAATAAATAAATTCGTTTGTGGTTTTAAGGAATTTACATTTATTTTAATGAGCAGTATAATTGTAAAGGTTTACAGCCATACTGCCGTACCGCAATCCTCCAGGTTATATAGTAATAACCATCATATTCATAGGAATACTACTCTGGACACATCGCCTTAAACATTTTATAATAGCAACAGGTGTTTAATTAATCTGATTTATTAGTCAATTAAAAAATAATGATTTTGTAGTGCCTTTTAGTTTCTTTTAAGCCTGTGCAAGTGTTGTATTACTTGTCTTATATTATTCTTTTTGGCGAATGGCAGGTGAGTGGCATCACGTAACATAAAATAAATATTTTTATGCGGCAGTAGTGAACGAGTGAGGATTTGCCCTTTGGTTAAGATTTTTCTGCAAAGAGGGGTCTGTTATGGAGTTAATTAATGTAAATGAGTCAATTTCAAAGAATGCTGATTTTATCGAACAAATAGGTATTGAGAGCGGACAACCTGTGCAAAAATGCTACCAGTGCGGCAAGTGTACCGCCGGCTGCCCGGTGGCCTTTGAAATGGATTATCCACCGCATCAGGTTATTCGCATGGTCCAGCTCGGTATGAAAGATGAACTGCTGAAGAGTAATACGATTTGGATCTGCGCTTCCTGCTCCACTTGTTCAACCCGCTGCCCGTGCAAGGTGGAAATCGCCCATGTGATGGAATCTCTCCGGATCATGGCGGGCAGAAGCGGTACCGCACCGGTTGGGAAAGCCAAGTACGTGGAAGTTATGTACAACGCGCTGCTCAGCACAGTTGAAAGATACGGGCGGACCTATGAAGTCGGGTTGGTTATGCAAAACAATTTAAAAAGCGGAAAACTATTTAATGGCGCGGACATGGGGCTGCCCATGCTCCAGAGAGGCAAACTTAAACTGATGCCGTCCAAGATACAGGGCGCAGCGGAAGTTGCTCGTATATTTGCCGAAGTGCGCAAAATGGAAGGTGGTGTGAAATGAGATACGCTTACTTTCCGGGATGCAGTTACCACGGTACCGGCAAGGAATATGAGTCTTCGACCCATGCAGTAGCAAAAAAAATCGGTATGGAACTGGTTACGATACCGGACTGGAGCTGTTGCGGGGCCACGGCGTCGCACGGTAAAAGCCACCTGTTAAATATTGCCCTGCCGGCACGCAGCCTGGCCATAGCCGAAGGCATGGGTATAGGGGAAGTGACCACGGGATGCGCGGCCTGTTATCAGCAGTTGGCGCATGCTAATATAAGAATGACCGAGAGTGAAGAGATCAGAGATAAAGTAAACAAGATAACCGGTAAAGAATATAAAGGAACCCTTAAAGTAAAATCACTGGTGGAAGCCATCGGCATAGTGGATCCAGAAACGATTAAACCGCTCATCGTCAAACCGCTGACCGGCCTGAAAGTTGCTGCCTATTACGGTTGTCTGCTGGTCAGACCGCCTGAAATCACTGGTTTCGACGATCCGGAAAACCCCGTGTTTATGGATAATATGATGAAGTTGGCCGGTGCCGAAGCGCTGGATTGGGCCCATAAGACCGAGTGCTGCGGAGCGTCTCTGGGTGTGTCCAATCTGAATATCGCAGTAAGGATGATCAACAAGATCCTGAAAGCGGCGGTAGAAAGCGGCGCTGACTGTATGGTGGTAGCCTGCCCGTTCTGTCACCTTAATATGGACTATCACCAGAAGAGTGTAAATAAACAACTGGGAACCACCTACGATATGCCGGTATTTTATTTTACCGAGCTCTTAGGTTTGGCAATGGGCATAAGCCCGGATGATCTGGGGCTTAAAACACACTTTACCGATACGCAGAAAGTTTTAAACCAGGTTGGTTAATTATTTCCTTACGGGAGCGATGTAATATGGCAAAGAGGATTGGACTTTTCGTTTGCTGGTGCGGCTCCAATATCGGAGGTGTAATTGACGTCCCGAAAGTCGTTGAGGAAACGAAAAATTTCCCGGGAGTTGCTTACGCTACTGATTACAAGTATATGTGTTCGGAGCCAGGCCAGGACACGATAGTGAAAGCGATCAAAGAACACAATCTGGACAGGGTGGTCGTGGCCTCTTGTACACCGAGGCTGCACGAACCGACCTTCCGCAAGACAATATCTAAGGCCGGATTGAATCCATATATGTTTGAGATGGCCAATATCCGTGAACAGTGCACTTGGGTTCACTCTGATGATAAGGAAGGCGCAACCCAAAAAGCAATTGCCCTTATCAAAAGAGCTCTGGCAAAGGTTTCCAAGGTGGAACCTTTGTTTGAATCGTATATCCCGGTCACAAAAAAGGCGCTGGTTATCGGCGGCGGCATTGCCGGCATGCAGGTAGCTATAGATATTGCCGACGCAGGACACCAGGTGATTCTGGTAGAAAGGGAGCCAACCATAGGCGGGAAAATGGCCATGCTGGACAAGACTTTTCCCACCCTTGACTGCTCCGCCTGAATAAGCACGCCCAAGATGGTTGCTGCGTCGCAGCATCCTAACATTCAATTAATGACTTACTCTGAGGTAACAGACGTAAGCGGTTACATCGGCAACTTTGATGTTACCATCAAGCAGAAGCCGCGCTATGTAGACCACGTCAAATGTACCGGTTGCGGCACCTGCACGGAAAAATGCCCCACCAAAGTGCCGAGCGAATACGACCTCGGGATTGGCAAAAGGAAATGCATTTACATTGACTTCCCGCAGGCGGTTCCCAGTAAACCGGTGATAGACGCGGAAAACTGCCGTTATTTAAAAACAGGGAAATGCGGTATCTGCAAGAAAATCTGCCCCACCGGCGCGGTCGATTTTGAGCAAAAAGAAGAGTTCATCACGGAAAAAGTGGGAGCCATAGTAATGGCTACCGGCTTCGACCTTTTCAACTGGGAGGAAGCGTACGGCGAGTACGGTTACGGACGCTTTAAGAATGTTATAACCGGCCTGCACTTTGAGCGCATGTCAAACGCTTCTGGCCAGACCGGAGGTAAAATCATACGGCCCTCAGACGGCAAAGAGCCTAAATCGGTTGTGTTTATTAAGTGCGTCGGTTCAAGGGACGAGGCCAAAGGCAAGGAATACTGTTCACGCGCCTGCTGTATGTACACTGCCAAGCACGCCCACCAGGTCCTTGATAAAATCGAGGGCTCCAGCGCGTATATCTTTTACATGGACGTGCGCACACCCGGCAAGGCTTATGACGAGTTTTACCGGCGTACGGTGGAGGAGGGCGCCCAGTATATCAGAGGCAGGGTGTCCAAGATATACGAATCAGGTGACAAGCTGATCGTTATGGGGACAGATACCCTGTTAGGAAAACCGGTTACAGTCGAAGCAGACCTGGTCGTGCTGGCTACAGCCATGGTTCCGAGTGAAGGTTCGGACATAATTGCTCAAATGGTGGGCTGCCCGACAGATAAAGATGGTTTCTACCAGGAAGCACACCCGAAATTAAGGCCAGTTGAAACGATGACCGGTGGTTTGTTCCTGGCCGGCGCCTGCCAGGGTCCAAGAGACATACCTGACACGGTGTCCCAGGCCAGCGGCGCGGCAGTCAAAGTGGTCGCCCTGCTGAACAATGATCAGATGGCCACTGACCCGATGATCACCCAGATAGATGAAAAAATGTGTTCCGGTTGTCTTGTCTGCAAAGAAGTATGTCCTTACAAGGCAATTTCCGAAAAAACCATTACCGAAAGGATTGCTGGCCAGCCTGTAGAGCGCGTGGTTGCCAATGTCAACACCGGTCTTTGTCAGGGTTGCGGCAACTGTACAGTAGCATGCCGGTCTGGTGCTGCAAACCTGAAGGGATTCACTAACCAACAAGTGCTTGCGGAGGTGGACACCCTATGTCGATAGTGAATGAAACAAAAGAATTTAACCCGATAATAGTTGGTTTTAACTGTAACTGGTGCAGTTACGCGGGGGCCGACTTGGCCGGGGTCAGCAGGATGAAATATCCAGCCAATGTACGGGTCATCCGAGTTCCCTGTTCCGGTCGCGTTAATCCGTCGTTTGTTTTAAGAGCCTTCCAGAAAGGCGCCGACGGCGTACTGGTCTCAGGGTGACACCCGGGGGACTGCCACTATTCTAGTGGCAATTATTTCACACGGAGACGCTACCTGTTGTTAAAGCGCCTGCTTGAATATGTCGGCTTTGAACCTGGCCGCTTCCAGGCGCGCTGGATATCCGGTTCTGAAGGGGCAAAATTCACAACTACGATTATGGATATGACAGAAAACATTAAATCCCTGGGTCCGAATAAAAAGATGAGGGATGATATCGTATGATGGACATTATTCAGCAGCTGAGGGAGCAGGCTAAAAAGCTCCTGGAAGAGAAAAAAGTTGATTTAGTAATTGGATTTGGCC
>JAQVXL010000088.1 GCA_028709235.1 Desulfotomaculaceae bacterium | reverse complement strand
CCTTGAGAAAGTATCTTACGATAACAGAGTGTGCTTTACAGGATTTAATTCAAGAGTTCATTTCCTGTCTGCCCGCGTCTTTAAAGGGACGGCTCCAACTTTTGTCCTGCGCAAGTTGAGTTAATAAATTGTATGTAATATTTAAAGGAACTTACCTCCGTATAATTAGATATCTTCAAAAGAAAGAGGTGTTGGACAGATGGGTTACTTTCTCACGCAAGACGGCATCAATGCTGTACTGGAGCGATGGATGGACGATTATCTGATCTATGCTCCAGTGCGAATGGCGGGAGGCGGCGGCGGTAGTTGTCGGGCCGCCGGCAATGATGCGTTTTACTACACAAGCGCTGCTCAAAGCAGGTTTCCGCGAAGAAAACATCTGGATTTCACAGGAGCGAAAAATGTGCTGCGGGATTGGCAAATGCGGCCATTGCAAGGTGAATGATACCTACATCTGCCTGGATGGACCGGTGTTCAATTTTACCAAAAGCCGCAAGCTGATTGACTAGGAAAGGAGGAGAACCGGATGGATATAAATACAAAACTACTCAAGAAAAAAGCTTTTCGCGTAACAAAAGGCGGGGCGTCACGGCTTCCAGAGTCCGTGTTCCCGGAGGCCACTTGGAGGCAAAATATCTATCCCTGCTGCAAAATATTGCTGAAACATATGGCAACGGCACCGTGCATATAACCAGCAGGCAGGGTTTTGAAATACCGGGCATTGCCTTTGAGCACATGCTTGCAGTAAATGAGCTCCTGCAGCCTATTATTGAAGGTCTCGATATAAATCAACAGGTGCCCGGGAAAGGATATTCCGCCGCCGGTACCAGAAATGTTACGGCTTGCATAGGAAACCGCGTTTGCCCTTTCGCCTGCTACGATACAACAGGGTTTGCGCAGCGCATTGAAAAGGCAATATTTCCCAACGATCTGCATTTTAAAATAGCGCTCACAGGCTGCCCCAATGATTGCGCCAAGGTACGCATGCACGACTTTGGCATTATGGGCATGACCGAGCCTCAATATGATAAAGACCGCTGCGTAAATTGCGGCGCTTGTGTCAAGGCCTGCAAGAAAAAATCTGTTGGTGTTTTGCGTGAGGTCAATTACAAAGTCGAGCGTTACGCAGACAAATGCATTGGGTGCGGCGAATGTGTCCTGGCCTGTCCGACAGGAGCCTGGACCAGAGGTAAGCAGAAGCTGTATCGCTTAACACTATTGGGCCGTACGGGAAAAAGAATCCTCGTCTGGGCGAGGACTTCATCAAATGGGTGGATGAAGACAGCATCACCAAAATAATATTGAACACTTATGATTATGTGGAACAATACATTGATCCGGCCGCGCCGGGCGGCAAGGAACATATCGGCTATATTGTTGACCGTACGGGCTTTGAAGAATACAAAAATTGGGCCATGAAAGACGTACAGCTGCCAGAGATAGCCGAGGTATATACGCCGGTTTATTGGAAAGGTGTTAAGTATTAGAGTAAGTTTCTGCCATTCGCTTAATTGCTGCAAACAGTCTTGTAAGGATCTAAAATACCTTCTTCGCAGTATCGGAGAAGGTATTTTAGATATTTTGGGGTCATGCCCAGGCGGTTTTTGGGAACAGCGTTAGACTTTAAATTCCCCTTTGAACTGGTGATCGTCCTCGATGAGGCTTATCAGGCCATAGGCGCCCAATAAAAAATACACCTGACAAAGGGGTAGGCAGTTAGATATTCCTTTTATAATTAGAGGCATTAAGGGTTGTTTCTAAGGTTCTTGGGGCCTATGATAATATGAGGAAAAATTTTATAAAAGCGACTCAGGTAAATTATATGGTATTGTTATGAGAAAGCTTTAATAAAAATGATTGGAAAATTGCACTAACATGTGTGCTAATTGGAAAAAGAATATAATCCTCTTTTTAATAAGCCAGAACATATCACTTTTTGGCTCTTCGCTGGTTCAATATGCTATTATGTGGCATATTACATTGGTCACCCAGTCGGGCATGATGATGACGATAGCCTTTATTTGCGGTTTCCTGCCTACGTTTTTTCTTTCTCCCTTTGCTGGTGTATGGGCCGACCGTTATAATCGAAAAGCGGTTATAATGCTGTCTGACTCTATGATTGCGGTTGCAACCCTTATTTTGGCCATATTATTTTTTAGCGGCTACGATATGCTGTGGTTGTTCTTTGTGATTTTGGCCATACGGGCACTGGGATCAGCTATTCAAATGCCAGCGGTAGGCGCCTTCTTGCCGCAGCTTGTGCCGGAAGATAAGCTTACCAAGGTCAATGCCACCAACGGAAGTATACAATCACTGGTGGCGCTGGCTTCCCCCATGCTAAGCGGTGCGTTGCTGACTGCTGCGTCCATAGAAATAATACTTATTATCGACGTTGTAACGGCAGCCATAGCGATAACGGTACTATTACTATTTTTGCATGTGCCTGTTCACTCAAAAGCCTTACAAAAACAGTCACTCAGCTATTTCGGCGATATGCGTCAAGGCTTCAGGTATATTCTAGAACATGATTATGTTAAAAAATTCTTTATTTTTTGTTCCTTGTACTACTTTTTGGCTGTACCTGTTGCTTTTTTGACACCGTTGCATGTCACCCGCAGTTTTGGACCGGATGTTTGGCGTCTGACGGCGCTGGAAGTTATCTTTTCTATCGGAATGATGTTAGGCGGCATTATCATGGCAGCTTGGGGCGGGTTCAGAAACAAGGTCCACTCCATGGTTCTGTCAATCATGATCGTGGGAGCTTGTACTTCAGTACTGGGGTTTATTCCAAATTTTTGGATTTATGTGTCTATCATGGGCATAGCCGGTACTGCATTGCCACTCTTTAGTACCCCCGCTACAGTTTTATTACAGGAAAAGGTGGAGACAGATTTTCTGGGCAGGATATTTAGTGTGTTGTCAATGATATCAAGCACGATAATGCCGCTGGGAATGTTGCTGTTTGGCCCACTGGCAGATATCATTTCAATAACATGGCTATTAATTGGCACCGGACCGCTGATTATAGTTGTGGGGTTTTTCTTGCTGGGCAATAAAGTACTGATTGAGGCAGGAAAGCCAAAGTCAATGCCTGCCTGGAATAGTAATAAAACCTAAATTTCATAAAAAGGCCGGCTTAAGGGAACTCTCTTCTAAACCTAACCTCATTGTATTGGAGATTCACAGTTACCCTAAAGTTTTTAACGTTTTTATCTGGTTCACCAATCAGCTCAACTTTCGACAGCTTTGCGGACTTCAGGTTATCAAAGCTTGATTTGGCTCCAATATCGACGTCAGTTAAAGGCAATTCGAGTCTCTCGTTAAACAATTCCTCGTTCAGCATATTTGATGTTAGATTCCCCAGCAGCGTTTTTTTCGAGATGCAGTATCCCGCGGTCTTAGCGTCTTTATTACTCAAGTTGCATTTTATTTTATGATGTGATCATGTGATAACAAAATAAGTAAATATTTCAAGCCTGACCCCGATTGCATTTATTGACTATTGCGTTGTTTTGTTTAATTATGCTATCCTGAGGGACATAGCCGCGCACCAACGACAGGGGATAGATTATGCAATTTCTGCCTACAATTGTGCCCGGGTTGAGCACAGTGTTGCAGCCTACCTCGACGTGGTCGCCGAGCAGTGCGCCCAATTTCTTCATTTCCGTCTGTATTTTCTGTTTATTGAACAGCACATGCACGAGACTCTTATCAGACTTTATGTTTGAAGTAATGGATCCAGCGCCCATGTGAGCCTTGAAGCCGAGAATGGAGTCGCCGACATAATTATAATGGGGCGCCTGTACCCGATTGAATAAGATGACATTCTTCAGTTCCGTTGAATTGCCGACAACGGCATGTTCGCCAATAATAGCTGAACCGCGTATAAATGCGCAGTGACGTATTTCAGCGTAGTGGCCGACGATGCAGGGGCCATGAATATACGATGAAGGGTAAACAGTTGCTGTCCGGGCAATCCAGATATCATCTGCGGGATGATCGTATTCATTTTGTGGCAGGGTTGCTCCCAATTCAAGGATAAAGGATTTGATTTTAGGTAACACTTCCCAGGGGTATTCGCATCCGGTAAAAATGTTTGCCGCAATGGTTTCCTTAAGGTCAAACAACTCTGATATTTTGATCCCGTTAGTCATTTTAATCTCCTTTTGTATTTTGTACTAATTAATCAATTTGATCATTATATCGGATCATCCTTGATATGAACAGAATATTTTTGCCAGCTATTAACCAATCCATCACTTCTCTGAATATCTTTGGATATTACGTAAAAGTGTTTTAATATAAAGAATTATTTTGTATAATAGTCAAGGGCAATAGCCTTAAAATGGCAATATATCCGCATGTTATCAATTATACATTATTCTAAAACAGATGGGGAGTATTAAAAAATGGATATCATCATCAGGGAAAACTATGAACAAATGAGTAAATGCGCAGCAGAAATCATTGCGGGTTATGTGAAAGCAAAGCCGGATTGTGTACTCGGCCTGGCGACTGGAGGAACACCCATTGGCACCTATCGGGAACTAATTAAAATGCACAGGGAAGGTCTTGATTTCTCTCAGGTTAGAACATTTAATCTTGATGAATACCTTGGAGTAGGAATCGATTTGGGGAAGACCTATGATCTGGATCAGAGTTATGCCAGGTTCATGTACGAGGAACTGTTCAAGCATATCAACATTAAAAGGGAAAATATCTATATACCCGATGGTCAAACAAAAGACCCCAAGAAGTTTTGTATGTGGTATGAACAAGAAATTAAGAAGGCTGGAGGAATTGATTTGCAGCTTTTAGGGCTTGGCGGTGACGGGCATTGGGGATTTAATGAACCAGGCTCATCTCTTGGCTCAAGAACCAGAGTACAGGCGTTGACTGAACAAACCCTGGATGACAACTATGAAGCTTTCTACAAAAAAGCTAATATTGCCCGCAGTCAGATGCCTCATTTTGCCATCACTATGGGAACTGGAACCATACTGGAGGCAAAAAATATTTTAATGATTGTAAATGGCTCCAAAAAAGCTGACATGGTTGCCAAGTGTCTGGAAGGACCAATAACATCGCAGATTACTGCAACTGCCATACAATTGCACAGTGGGGACATTTCTGTTGTGCTTGATCAGGCGGCGGCCTCCAAATTAAAAAATTCTGACCACTACAAGTTTGTAGAAAAAATGAAACGCCAATACGGGTTATAAAAACAGTAAAAAATTGGGGGAAATGATAATGAGCAACTCTAATAAGTCAGACGATATAAATTATACGCACACTAGAACGAGTCACCTTAATACATATGAAGAAGGCTTGAAGATCTTTGAAAAAGCTGTAAAGAAACACCCAGGCGATTCTTTTGCCTGGTTTAATAAAGGTGTTGCACTGAGCAAATTAGGACGACATAAAGAAGCGTTGCAGTCATATGAAAAAGCGTTGGAGTTAAAACCAGACGATTATACTGCCTGGAATAATAAAGGTGTGGCCCTGATTGAGTTGGGTCGCTGTGATGAAGCGCTGCAGGCATTTGAAAAAGTGTTGAAATATAAACCAAAGGCCCCATCTTTCTGGTTAAAAAAAGGCCTTGTGCTAAGCAAGTTAGAGCGCTATGAAGAAGCGTTGCAGGCATATGAAAAGGCGTTGGAGTTGGAGCCAAACGATCCTGCTGCCTGGCAAAAAAAAGGTGTGGCACTAATACAGTTAGGGCGCAATAAAGAAGCCTTAGAGGCATATGATAAAGCGCTGGAGTTAAACCCACTTGATAAATAAAATAACCATAATAGCCGTCAATTGAGGAACATCCTTGATTGGCGGTATTTTTAATATTCGAATAAATTCTTAAAATTATATTGAACATTCTCATCTTTGACAGTAAAAAACCATAAAAAAGCTTGAATCCCTGTATTCACAAGGCGTCCAAGCTTTTTTACATTCCCAAAAAGTGAGTAACATTTTTATTTTTTAGACGCGCTTAGAATATTTTT
>JAQVXL010000034.1 GCA_028709235.1 Desulfotomaculaceae bacterium | reverse complement strand
AAATATGATTTGATAGAAAAATAAAAAAGTAGTACAAGCATTATCTTGAAGGATTTTATAGAAGAATTATAGAATCATTAAAATAAAGTACCTACAGGTGCCGCAATGTTTGGTAAGCAGGGGAATCAGGTAAAAGCCTGAGCGGTCCCGCCACTGTAACCGGTTCATAAGAGACAAATTGCATTTTCCTAAGTGAAATGTTTCTGCGATTGTCTGGCATATGACCGGAAGCCAGGATACCTGCCTGTGGATTCCAGCCGGAAGTCCTTCGTGGTAAAGGGGACGGCGGGTAATATTACCCGATTTTTTCCCCGGACCGGCAGTCCGGGGTAATTTATTTTGTACAGGTTGGTGAAGCATGAAAGGGAAACTGATTTTGGTACTGGGCGGATCGCGAAGCGGTAAAAGTGAATTTGCTGAGAGAATAGCAAAACGCTCCGGTAAAAGGGTAACGTATATTGCCACTGCGGCGGTTTTTGACGAGGAGATGGCGACTAGGGTTAAACTTCACCAGGAACGGCGTGCTAAAGATTGGGTGACTATTGAGGAGGAAACAGATGTCCTGGGAGTGTTGAGCAAAGGTGGGAAAGGAGACGTTTTTCTTCTGGATTGTGCCACTGTATGGTTAACAAACCTGCTTTTTTATCAACAACGCTTAGCGCCTGATATTGCGCCGGATATAATAGAAAGGCGGATATTGGAACAAGTTGCCGGCCTTGCGGAAACAGTAAAAAGAGGCCTTGACCTGATTGTTGTCTCCAATGAGATTGGTCTTGGCGTCGTACCGGAACACCACCTTGGGAGGTTATTCAGGGACCTGGCTGGCAAAACCAACCAGGTTTTGGCCGCAAGATCTGACAGTGTTTATCTGGTAGTAGCAGGGATTCCCATGGAAATAAAAAGCGGATTGCATAAATAGCTTAAACGGAGTGATTGTTATCAAGGCCAGGACTATTATGATCCAGGGCACCGCGTCTCATGTGGGTAAGAGTGTGCTGGCTGCGGCGCTATGCCGTATTTTTGTGCGCGACGGGTACCGGGTGGCGCCATTTAAGTCGCAAAATATGGCTTTAAATTCTTTTGTGACAAAAGACGGCGGTGAAATGGGGCGCGCGCAGGTTGTACAGGCTGAGGCCGCCTGTGTTGAACCAACTGTTGACATGAACCCGATTCTATTAAAGCCCACCGGCAACGCTTCTTCGCAAGTGGTTGTTCTGGGCAGGCCTGTGGGGAATTTTTCAGCCCAGCAGTATCATCTTGATTATGCCCTCAGGGCCCTGCGTGTTATTGAGGAGGCTTTAAACCGGTTGCGTTCCGCCTACGATATTGTAGTTATTGAAGGAGCCGGCAGCCCGGCCGAAGTAAATCTGCAGGAGCATGAAATTGTTAACATGCGCATCGCCAGGATGGCTGGCGCCCCAGTCCTGCTCGTCGCTGATATAGACAAAGGGGGGGCGCTAGCATCTGTGGTCGGCACCTTGGAACTGGTTTCAGATGAGGACCGGGCACAAATAGCAGGTTTTATTATTAATAAATTCAGGGGCGACCTGAGTCTGTTTCAGCCTGCCGTGGATTTCCTTGAACATAAAACCGGCCGTCCGGTTTTTGGGGTTGTGCCGTATTTCCAGGGATTCAGGATCCAGGAGGAAGATACTATTCCGGAAGACCGGAGAGCCGCTGAAGATGTCACTGAGAATGAATGGCTGGATATAGCAGTCGTTCATCTACCTCATATATCCAACTTCACTGATTTTGATCCGCTGGAAGACGAACCTGATGTCAGGCTCGGTTATGTTGGCAGGGGAAACCGGCTGAACAGGCCGGATCTGATAATAATACCAGGCAGCAAGAACACTATTGAAGACCTGTACTTCTTAAAACGTTCCGGCCTGGCGGACAGGATTGCGGAACTCAGCAAGTCTGGCACCCCCGTTATCGGTATCTGCGGTGGATTCCAGATGCTCGGCAATGAATTGAACGACCCGCTTCATGCCGAATCAGTAATCTCCCGCATAGAAGGACTACAACTTTTGAATATATCCACAACATTTTACAGTGAAAAAATTACCACTCAGGTGAAAGCCGAAGTTACAGGAATGGGACCGCTCCTCGCTGGATCTAGAGGCAGCCGGATCTCCGGTTACGAGATACACATGGGCAAGACCGAACTGGCGCCAGGCGTGTATCCCGCTTTCAAAATAGTTGAAGGCTCCGGCCGGGAAGTGAATTCACCTGACGGGGCAGTCAGCCGGGACGGCCTGGTTTTCGGCACATACATTCATGGCATTTTTGATAGTAACGAGTTCAGGCGGCAGGTTCTCAATAACCTTCGCGTGAAAAAGGGTTTGATGCCGCTTTCACCTGCCGCATCAATACCAGCCTTTGCGCAGCGCAATAAAGATCTGGACAAGCTGGCTACACTGGTGCGTGGTAGTTTGGACATGGATAAAATCTACACTGTTATGGGAGTAAAATAATTTTAACGGACCGGGTAAACAGTTATGCTGGAATATATCGGTTTGTATGTAATGCTGGCGTTTCTTTTGGACCTGCTGGTGGGAGATCCCGCCTGGATTTCCCATCCTGTGGCGCTGATCGGAAAAACAATAGAGTTTTTAGAGCGCTTGTCTCGCCGGATTTCCCAAAATCCTGCCGCCCTGAAAATTATGGGCATTCTGACTGCGCTGATGATAACGGCCGGTAGTTGGGTCCTGACCTTCCTGCTGACGCGCTGGGTATTCAGCATCAATTATTGGGCCGGCGCGATTTTGTCAGTTTGGCTTATTTCGACTACAATAGCGGCGCGTGGCCTGGCCAGGGCGGCTGGAGAAATTCATATTCTGCTGCAAGAAGGTAATCTGACGGAAGCCCGCCGCAAGGTGGGAATGATCGTTGGCCGGGACACTGATCAAATGGAATCCGAATCTGTGATCAGGGCGTCTGTGGAAACTGTAGCTGAAAACATAGTAGACGGTGTCGTGGCGCCGCTTTTTTACGCTTTCATCGGTGGCGCCCCCCTGGCCATGGCATACCGTGCTGTCAATACTCTTGATTCCATGCTTGGTTATAAGAATGAGCGCTATATAAACTTTGGCATGGCCTCGGCGCGCCTTGACGACATCGCCAATTATATACCTGCCCGTTTGACCGGATTGTTTTTGCTGGTTGCCGCCTGGATATTAAGGATGAGCGCTAAAGGAGCGCTGCAAGCGGTGCTAAGGGATGCCTCAGGTCATTCCAGCCCCAACAGCGGCATCCCTGAAGCGGCGGTTGCCGGAGCGCTGGGGGTGCAACTGGGCGGAATGAATTACTACAATGGCCGCGGCTCGTTCAGGGCTTTTATGGGAAAAGCTCTAATACCACTGGCGCCAGAACATATTAAACAAACGGTGAGATTGATGTACCTGTCCTCATGTATTGCGGTTTTGACAGGAGTCATTATTTTTTTAGATAGAGCCTGTAATTCATTGTTTTAATCCAGGTTATTAGTGTATCGGTCACACTCTTGGTTGCACTTTTGGAAAGGAATGAATGTATTTATTGAAAAGTATTTTATTTGCCCTGCAGCACTTAACCAGGCTGCCCCTGCCGCATGTCTCTTTTGACGAGGCCTCCTGCGGCCGGTCCACAGCATTTTTCCCGCTGGCAGGTGTTATATTAGGCGCTGTAATGGTGGCGGTGGTTTGGGCGGTAGGGTGGTATTTACCTTATCAACTACAGGCTTCTATGCTAATTGTGCTAATGGTCGTTTTAACCGGCGGAATTCACCTCGATGGCTTTATGGACAGCATCGACGGTTTATTCAGCGGCAGGCAGCGTGAAAATAAGCTCGAAATTATGCGGGACAGCCGTGTAGGTGCTTTTGGTGTGATCGGAGTAATCTGCCTGCTGTTGTTTAAATTCAGCCTGCTGGCAGGGATTCCCACCAGCCTGCTGATTAAACTGCTGCTAGTGGTACCGGCGATCAGCCGCTGGAATATGACTCTGGTAGTATTTATTTTTCCTTATGCCAGACAGGAAGGGCTTGGTACCACTTACAAGAAATACTGTGGCGTCAAGGAGTTGCTTCTAGCAACTGTTTTAGCGGGTGCAGCCGCCGGAATAGTTCTCGGTGTTTACGGGGCGTTGCTGATGTTAATGGGTGGCTCGATCGCGTACCTGGTTGGAAGAAAAGTAAGCAGGGAATTAGGCGGCCTCACAGGTGACATATACGGCTTTATTAACGAACTAAGTGAGGTATTGCTGCTGCTGGCTGCATATCCATTGTCAAAGATAATAGATTAGTAAGGGAAGGGAGCCTGACCTGTTGCAGCAATTTGTACATATTCACGGAGGCAATATTGCCCAGGCGGCAAAAAAATACGGACTGCCCAAAGAGAGGATAATTGATTTCAGCGCGAATATCAATCCACTGGGGTTTTCAAGAAATATTTATGACGCTATAACAAGTAATCTTGACGCAATTATTAATTATCCCGACCCTGATTGCATTGAACTGAAAGAAGTCCTGGCAGGTTACCTGGGTATTGACAGGGACCTGCTTTTAATGGGTAACGGTGCGGCGGAACTAATTTACCTGATAGTGCGCATTACAGGATGTAAAAAGGCGCTGATTCCCGTTCCGACTTTTTGCGAGTACGGGTTGGCGGTCCTCAGCCAGGGCGGTGAAGTGATTGAGGTTGAAATGGTTGAGGAGGAAAGGTTTAGTCTGCCGGTCGAGAGAATAATAAATCTCATACCGCAGGTCGACCTGCTTTTTATATGCAATCCCAATAACCCTACCGGACGACTGGTTGAAAGAGCTGCCATAGAACAAATAATTGAGCGGTCTGCAAAACACGGTGTACTGGTTGTGATAGACGAAGCTTTTATGGATTTTGTGCCGAAGCAAACCTTTTATTCCATGATGCCTGCTGTGGGGAGTTGTGTCAACCTGGTTGTTCTCTATTCTTTGACTAAGTTTTTCGGCATACCGGGGCTGCGGCTGGGATCTATTGCAGCCCCTAAAGACATTATTAAAAGGATAAATGCTGCAAAAGATCCGTGGAATGTGAATGCCCTGGCCCAGGTCGCCGGTATAGCAGGCCTAAAGGACCTGGAACATATGGAACGGACCAACACTCTGGTGAAAAGGGAAAAAGCATATCTCTTTGAGGAATTGCAGAACATTCCCGGCTTAAGACCGCTACCGGGGGCGGCCAATTTCATCCTGTTGAATGTAAGCGAAAGCGGTCTGAAATCAAATGAATTAACAGAATTACTGGGCAGGCGCGGGATTCTGGTCAGGGATTGCCACGGATTCAGCGGGCTTGCCGGCCGCTACATCAGAGTAGCGATAAAAAATAGGCCGGAGAACGAAATCCTGCTGAGAAATATAAAAGATGTACTGAAAGGAAAATAAATAATATAATGAGCTGCCGTATATACATGATCAGACATGGAGAAACCGTTTGGAACGTTGCATCGAAACTACAGGGCCATGCCAATGTGACACTGTCTGATAATGGACGACGACAGGCTGAGTTACTTGGCAGACGTCTTGCCGGATTAAAATTTGATGGTTTCTACGCCAGTGACCTGGCCAGAGCTTATGAAACCGCAGGAATCATTGCGCAGTACCACAATAACCACGATATAAAGTCGCTGCCGGAACTGAGAGAGATAAATTTTGGCCGGTGGGAAGGGTTTAGCATCAACGAGATACAGGTGCTGTACCCGAAAGAAATAAAGCAGTGGTGGAAAACGCCCCTGCGGACCAGGCTGCCGGGCGGTGAATCACTGGGTGACGTGGTCAAGCGAACTGTCACGGTTGTCAAAAACATTGTGGAAAGTCGCAGCGGGGGCAATGTCTTACTGGTAACACATGGCGGAGTAATCCGGAGTGTTGTGGGTACTGTGCTGGGCATGGATTTGAATGAGCACTGGCGCCTGCGCCAGGATAACGCCTGCTTGAATATAATCGATTTTCCTGAGTGGGATAAAGGCATACTAATGCTTTTTAATGATCTCTCTCACCTTGAATTTCCTTGTGACTGTCTGCCTGACGGCAGACGGATATAGGTGCTTCAAATGACAAAGTGGTATTATTCCTTTCCAGCTTTCGGGCAGTTAGTTTTTGGTGTTTTGGACAAGTTATTTATACTGCGATGATGATAGTCCTTGCTCTCCTAGTTGAAAAAGATAAATAATATGCGCATTAATTGCCTGCAGACGGAAACAATAAATAAAAACTGGGGGTGTTTTTATTATGGGTGAAAGTGATTCCTTTCTACAGAACCGGGTACCCTGGAGTTCCGAGCCAAGTCTGAAAGAAATGGCTGGTGAGGTGAAGGTGGATGTCGACAGCTTCATAGAAGGCATAAAGAATGATAAAACCGATGAGGAGATAGCGGCGGATTTGGGTGTATCTGAAAATCTTATATATCACCTGCGAGATCGTTTTTATAGCCATGGCATCGATTCAGTGATGGGCCAGGACTAAAAGGCTGTTACCCGGTCATATCTGTATTATTTATTGCATTCTATAATCAGTGCCGATTTAAAATTGCTTGTACATCCCTGGGATAACTATGCTATAATAGGAAAATACACAAATTGCTTGTTTACATTATTGCAAGGAGGGAAAGAGCAAATGTGGCCGGATAAGTTTAACAGAGAAGGTCTCACTTTTGACGATGTTATGCTCATTCCTGCAGCCGCGGATGTCCTGCCAAGGGACGTTGACACTGCTACAAATCTTACCAAAGAGCTGAAACTTAATATCCCGCTGATCAGTGCCGGCATGGACACTGTTACCGAATCGAGGATGGCTATCGCTATCGCCCGCGAGGGAGGAATCGGCGTTATCCATAAAAATATGCCAATTGAGCGCCAGTCACTAGAAGTGGACCGGGTTAAACGTTCAGAACACGGCATAATATCAGATCCGATCTTTCTTCCACCTGACAGCCTGGTGAGTGAGGCTCTGATGTTAATGGAAAGATACCGGATATCCGGTGTGCCGATTACCGTGAACGGAAAACTTGTCGGTATCCTTACCAACCGGGATCTCCGTTTTGAACGTGACTTTACCAAAAAAGTCGAAGATGTGATGACAAAAGAAAACCTGGTTACCGCCCCGCAGGGCACGACAGTAGACCAGGCGAAAGAAATCCTGAAAAAGTATAAGATAGAAAAATTGCCGATTGTAGATGATAAATTTATGTTACGCGGGCTGATAACGATAAAAGATATTGAAAAAACCCGCCAGTACCCCAATTCGGCGAAGGATAAAAGAGGCCGGCTGATCGTGGCGGCAGCGGTTGGTGTTACTTCTGACACTATGGAAAGGGTGGAAGCGCTGGTCAGGGCTAATGTGGACGCCCTGGTGGTTGATACGGCACATGGGCATTCCAGGGGCGTGATTGACCTGGTAACCAGGATCAAGGAACAATACCCTGAAGTTGCAGTGATCGCCGGAAATGTAGCTACATCCGAAGGGACAAGAGATCTGATCAAGGCGGGTGCGGACGCTGTTAAGGTGGGGATAGGCCCCGGATCGATCTGTACAACCAGGGTTATAGCCGGCATCGGAGTGCCCCAGGTAACAGCCATATATGAATGCGCCAATGAAGCTAATAAGTATAGGATACCAATTATAGCCGACGGTGGCATTAAGTATTCAGGAGATATAACTAAAGCTATTGCAGCTGGTGGGGATGTAGTGATGCTCGGCAGCCTGCTGGCTGGCACCGAGGAAAGCCCCGGAGATATTGAAATTTACCAGGGCCGTAGCTACAAGGTGTATCGCGGTATGGGTTCCTTGGCGGCTATGAAAGGTGGTAGCAGAGACCGTTATTTTCAGGAAGAGACAGAAAGCGACAATAAACTAGTGCCGGAGGGAGTGGAAGGAAGGGTTCCCTTCAAAGGTTCTCTATCTGAAACTATATATCAGTTGATTGGAGGGTTAAGAGCAGGGATGGGTTACACGGGTACCCGTAATATCTATGAGCTGAAAACCAAGTCCAGATTTATGCGCTGCACCGCCGCCGGCCTGAAAGAAAGCCATCCTCACGATGTAACGATAACAAAAGAAGCTCCCAATTACAGCCTTAAATAAAGAAACACGGATCAATTCGATCCAGGTGCAAAAGTCATCAAAAGCCTGATTTGCTCCCGTGGCAAACAGGCTTTTTAATGAAATTCAGTGCTTCCTTCAAACAGCATATCTTCAAACAGCAAAATTTCTTTTGTGCTGACATTATTTCCATACCTTACCATCAAGACGTTAGCGGGATGCTCCGTAATGTCGGGGTCATCTGTCGCGCGTCTTTTGAGGCTGACCACCCCAAAGAGTTTCTCCAATACTTTCTGGTACTCAAAAATCTCCAGACCGTTACCCTTTAAGTCCCAGTGCCAATAAAATTCAAGAGTGACAACAATAAATTCTTCTATTACAGGGTTGCGAAAGGCTTCTTTCAGTAAAGCTTCAGCGATACCTTTTTTGCGCCACTCGGGACTAATTTCGATACCGCCTAGCTCTAATAATTTTGGATGTTTACTCCACCTAAAATACTCTTCCGGATGGTGAAATGTGACATAGCCAACAATTTCACAACCGGAACGGGCAATGTAAATCATGCCCTTTGGCATTTTGGATATTTCAATCAAAGCTTTTTTTTGTTCCTCTGCCGGGCGAAAATTAGTTAAATGCTGGTTAATTTTAAGGTTTTCAAGGGATTTGGATACTACCGGTCCTTCCAACAAGTATTCATTGGTTAACTTCGTGGGACTTTCGAGTTCGTAACATACAAGCATCACCACTTCACCTCTAATCAAATATGATGGAAGAATTACCATTCAAACCATGAAAACAACCGCTCACGGGCTAAACACTATTTATTAACCTCATACGTTTCTTAGCCGTTAAAGGGTGATATTTAACCGTTCATAACTGTATATCAACCACTTACCTTATTATATTTCAATATGGTATTTTTAATCAACTGTAATATTGCTTTTTTACCGTTTTTTTTATTAAAAATATTGTTGAATAATAAACTAATAAATATACAAATATTTCTATGGAAAATAAAGGATTATTTAAATTTAAAATGAATTTATTATATTAAAATTCTTTATACTTTTATACTTGCAAGGTAGGTGAGATATGCAAATGGGTGGGAAGCTTAATTCCCTAACCGATGTGCTAAAGAAAACACTATTCTTTTTTGAAGCCCTATCTGTGGCGGAGCTGACGCCTCATGTACAAAGAAAAATGCTGAAGGATTATTCATTGTTACAGGTTGAGGAAAGGGTTTATCTTTGTTTGAATCAAAATCCATGTTTTTATAAAGAAAAAGACAATTGGCGTTTGGATTTAGAGGGGAACAAAGGGAATGACCAATTTTACTCACTACTCCTAAAGAAAGGCCAGTCTTTAAACCTGAAAGAAATATTTAAAAACGCCAATTCCAAAAAGAAAAAAGTTAAAAAAACAATATCAGAGGAAGTAAGCCTGATATCTGACGGCAGGTTTATCCAGTTGGATAACGGTTATTGGGGTTTGACTGAATGGGAAGTTGAAACCAGCCATTACTCCCTGAAAAATCTGTTAATAAAAGCCATGAAGATCCATCCCGGCGGTCTTTCACTGCAGCAGCTTCATAAATTGATTAATTCCTGGCGCAGTACAGATATCAAGACTTTGGAAGGGGTTTTAAAAAAATTTTCATATTTTGAAATGGTGGGTGAGGGCGTCTGGTCCTACAACCTTGCCGCCAGGGTGCTTTACGAGGATCTCTTAAAAAAATTTCTTGGTGTTGTAAACAGGCAAAAAAACCGCTGGCACCGTGACCGGACCGGTTGGAAAAACAAACTGGAGACGATGCAAAAACATGTACAGGAAGCTGTTTCAGGGCAAAGGGAGACAGCCGCGGCTCTGGCTGAAAAAATGGAATTGGCCGGCCAGCATGAATATTTGTTAACACAGATGGCTGAAAAAGACCTGCTCCTATCGTTGCGAAAAAGGGAAATTCTGCGCTATAGAGAGCACTTGACAAAACTAGAGGCCAAGGCTAACAGTATTTTATACCAGTGCCGGCTATGGGTAAAACGGACAAGGGAATCTCAAGATGAGACGGCGCGGCTGAAAGAACTGCTGGCTAAAAATCATGGCAACCTGGAAGGGCTGTTCACAAAAATGCAGCATTATAAAGAGAGGGACAGGGAAAACAAAATAAAACTGGCCGAAATAAAAGAGCAGCACGGCATCAAGATAGCAGAACTGCAAACTGAAATAATAGATTTAAAACAAAAATTAGAAAGAGAGAAGTCTTTAGCTGCAATTGAGAACCGCAGGCTGCAGGAGGAAATCAAGGATCTGAGCAATGATTTAAAGAAAACCCTCAAGTCAGAAGAGGATTTTCAGCGTTCTTACCTGATGGTCCAGCAGGAACTGGCTGCAGCCAGGGAAGGATACAAAAGGATAGAAAGACGGATGAGAAACCCCCTGGTATATATTATTCTAAAAATCTGTACGTTCTTTGAAAAGCGCACAAAACAATCTCTTTAATACTGACTGCCCCGGCAACGCCCGCCCCCCGCGGGCGTTTTTTTATTTTTTTGGGTGACCGCTGACAGCGGGTATGAAAGGTTTTTTTCAGGTAAATTGAAAAACAGGAGTGCTGTAATTCTGATAAGGCCCAGGTATCCCGTCAATCCGTTGAAACCCTAATTCGCCAGTGTTTTGGCGCTTTGTAATAACAGGCTGATAGAGAGGGATTAATTTGGGTGGCAAATCATATCCTTTCCCGCCGGGCATCGGCTGACGGAACTGGTATATACCAGGCGCTATTTCTTTAAACCCGTCGATAACATTTTTACCTGCATGCACTTCAACTGCATCCTTCGGTATACTATTCGATTGTTTTTTTACAGCGCCAGGCCGTTCCTGGGCAAACTTTCCAGGAGGGTTTTCTTCGCTGCAGGTGCTTTTGTTTTCTCTAGCTTCTTGTGCAGGCCTGCGGGAAGACAGGCTACGTTCCACTGCCTGCCGGTAACGGTTGAAATATACTTTTTGAATCAATTGGATCACCTCGAAATATCCTATGCATTATTGTAGACAAAAGGATACATAAATTTTCCTGAAAAGTCTTCACCAATAAAAGGAAGTTGGCATATTTTGTATTGTCAGGTGATGATTAACCGGATAATAAAAGGAGGGCATTAATTTTATGGAAATGGAAAGCTTGAGAAATTTTGAAACCATCTGTATCGAAGTTCCAAAGGTTTATGATTTTTGTTTTCAAGCGGAGCGTCGCGAAAATATCTGTACTCCCCTGAATACATTTGTTCCGCCGGCAGGGGCGTCAGTAAGATGCAACATCAAAAACGCCGCCTGCAGCGAGGTCAGCAGGTCTGAGCCTAACGCATCGGGCAGGTCAAATGTTACTTTTGCAGTGGTAGTTACCTATAAGCTTGAAGTATTAAATGCTGAGGGAGAAGTAGTACAAACTTTCAGGAACCTGACATTCAGCTTTACCAAGACAGTTGTTCTCTGTGCTCCCGAGGGAACATTCACAAACTGCGAAATTGTCAATGCTGCCTGCGGGCCGTGCCTGATTCTAGGCAATCAAATCTGCTGTACATTTGACCTCTGTATTGTCATTCAGTCCGTTGCCATAGTTAAAATACTGATCCCCAGCTTCGGTTTCTGCACGCCGGCATTGTGCGATCAGGTTTCTCCGGAAGGCCCGTTTGTGTGCCCGCCCACGCTATTTCCGCCGCAATGTCCGCCGGTAGCAAATGGCTAAAAATTAGGAGCGGTTCATCCGCTCCTAATTAAATTAATCATTTAAACAGGGAGTAATTATAGTGTATTTAATGAACCTTGTAGTAAAAGGATTGCAGAACAGTGAAAAGGCAAAAAGACTTAAGGAAGCCATCATGGGTATTGAGGGTGTCAGCAATGTGCAGATTTACCCGCCGGACGGTGTAAAAATTTCTTATAACCCAACCAAGGTATATCCGAGCAGGATCAAAGCCGCGATGAGCTCGATCGGTATATCCTCTTCAGGTGGAGGTTGAAGGCACTGCTAACCCGGCGTGCCGGGTAATAAAATAATTACTATAAACATAATAAGGTTTAAATCACCATTTTGCCTTGATTTTGAACATAATCCATTGTGCAGACGAAAAATATATTTCATGGACTCTCAGGCCTGTCCACGTTCCAGAGAGGGCTTTGTCAAAAAAAACGAGGAAATATATAATTTCTCATTGATAGTTACAATTAAGCCATATTCCAGAAATATCACGCTCTGGAACGGGACGCTAAAGGCGGTCAATATTAGTTTGATTAAGTGAATTTCTAATTTGACAGTTTGTTAGCTTTCCCGGAGACAATGGGAAAGGGGAAATGGATATGTCCAGAATCAGGCGCGTACTGTATGTGTTTGTAACCTGCTTGTTAATGTTTTCTTTAACGTTGACTACCGCCAGTGCGGCTGTTAACCCGTACCCGGCTAACAGCCCGATGCACATGTATTGGAATAAATACTACGGAGACAGCGGCACAAAACCGGTAACACCGGCGACACCAGCGACACCGACAACGCCACTGGGGTCATATTGGAGCAATTATTATGGCAGCAAATATGGCAGATACACAGCTAAACCGACAACACCGGAAACACCGGCTAAACCGGCGACGCCAATGATACCGACAACACCAACGACAGGGCAGGGGGCTTCAATCCTGAGCACGGAAGAGAAGCTGATGTTGGATCTGGTAAATCGAGAGAGGGCAAAAGCAGGGCTTCAAGCCTTTAATGTCAATGCTAAACTTGTTGAACTGGCCAGGATGAAAAGCCAGGATATGTACCAAAACAATTATTTTAGCCATACCTCTCCAACCTATGGCAGCGCTTTAGACATGGAAAAGAAAGCCGGTATTTCAGCTAGGGTTATGGGAGCGGAAAATATTGCAAAGGCTGCCACAACCCAGAGGGCAAACGAGCTTTTTATGAACAGCGAGGGACACAGGGCTAATATCATGAATTCTATACACACGACCATAGGTATAGGTATTGTTAAAACACCAAACGGGGTTGTGGTTACCCAGTTGTTTACGGGAAATTAAAAACAAACAAACTGAGGGCACGGTTACGTGCCTTCAGTTTGTTTAATCTTTAAGTTATTTTGTTCCGACGCTTCGAAATGGAACAGCCTGGGTTCAACACTATGGGTTCTGTTCTAGTCTGTCCTAGTCTACTATATGTAGAATACATTTTAAAACATTGTATAATTCGCATGTCAGAGTTATTTTATGTAAACTTCATTAGTTGTGCTGAATAAAATAAATGTTAGCAAACAAGAATATAAAAACTAATGCAAGAATTTATTTTATAGGGGGATGTCACTTGATCTATTTCGACAGCGCAGCTACTTCATGGCCGAAACCTCCGGAAGTCTGGCAGGCAATGGAACACTGTATTAAATCCGTGGGTGCAAACCCCGGCAGATCCGGTCACCAGATGGCCGTTCAGGCGGCCAGGCTAGTAGACGAAGCAAGGGAACTACTTTCCCTGCTTTTTAATATATCAAATCCAGACAGAATTATTTTCACTTTAAATGCCACCGAGTCACTAAACCTTGCTATAAAAGGCTTGCTCAAACCCGGAGACCACGTAGTGACCAGCTCCATGGAACACAACTCAGTTACCCGACCGCTGCACGTATTACAAGAAAAAGGTGTCAAGGTAACAAAGGTCACCTGCTCCAGTGAAGGCAGCATCAGAGTGGAGGATATAGAAAGTGCTCTAAGACAGAACACCGCCGCCATAGTTATTACACATGCTTCTAATGTGACAGGCACATTGATGCCTCTGGCGGAGATAGGACAGATGGCAAAAAGAAAAGAACTGAAGTTAATTGTAGATGCTGCCCAGACCGCCGGCGTCTTTAACCTTGACGTCTCTTTCATGAATATACACCTGCTGGCTTTCCCGGGACATAAGGGACTCTATGGCCCTACAGGTACAGGCGGGCTATATTTAGCCGACGGTTTGGAGCTAACAACCCTTAAGGAAGGTGGCACAGGAAGCATGTCACATATCCCCGGACAGCCAGACGTATTGCCGGAACGCTATGAAAGCGGTACCTTAAATTCTGCTGGCATATCAGGGTTGGCGGCCGGCCTAAAATTTGTAAGAGATGAAGGGACAGACAAGATCAGGCAACATGAAATGGGTCTCACCAGTCGTTTTCTGCAGGGGGCGGAAAAAATAAAAGGCCTTAGAGTTTACGGCCCGGCTGAATTATATGAGCGCGCGCCGGTGGTGGCCTTCAGCCTGGAGGGGAAAAATTCCGGCCAGGTCGGGACGGTGCTGGACCAGCAATATAATATCGCCTGCCGGTCTGGCTTGCACTGCGCTCCCGACGCACACAAGACGCTGGGCACTTTTGAAAATAAACTGGTGCGGTTTAGTTTTTCGTATTTCAACAAAGAAGAGGAGGTAGACTTCGCTATCCGTTCACTTGTTGAGATAGCCGCCATACCTCCAGAAAAGTTTAATAAAAAAGAAGATAAATCATGCGGTTGTTAGGCTGGAAATAATCAGAACTTAATCTAAGCAATATCCCATTTTGAGCAGCGTGAACCCCAGCGTCCAATGACCTTATCTTCTTCGTAAATTTCTACTACCTCACACACGTTGGGGCAGCCGTCGCATTCAAAACTCCCGGTGCGGTAAGGAAGGCCGATGATTTTAAAACCCTTAAAGCTTGTCTGTTTGTGCTGTACCTCTTCCCGAGCCAGCTGAGCTGCACCGATAGCGCCCATTACGTCAAAATGCTTAGGTACTAACACCGGTTCGCCCAGGGCTTTCTCGAAAGCCGCCTTTATTCCCACGTTGGCGGCCACGCCTCCCTGGAATACGATAGGAGGGAGTATTTCCTTACCCTTTCCGACATTATTAAGGTAATTCCGTACCAGGGCTTCGCACAGACCGTTAATTATGTCGGGAATTTGGTATCCCATCTGCTGCTTGTGGATCATGTCGGATTCTGCAAATACGGTGCAACGGCCGGCAATCCTTACTGGTACACTGGACTGGAGAGCCAGTTCGCCAAACTGGCCTATCGGTATGATCAGGCGTGCTGCCTGCTGATCGAGAAATGATCCTGTACCAGCCGCGCAAACAGTATTCATGGCGAAATCAGTTACAATGCCGTTTCTCAGGATAATAATTTTTGAATCCTGACCGCCTATTTCAAAAATTGTCTGCACATCGGGAACCATCGTTGAGGCAGCTACGGCATGAGCTGTAATTTCGTTTTTAATGACATCGGCGCCAACCATTATACCGGCCAGGTAACGGCCGCTGCCGGTAGTGCCGACACCAAGAATTTCATAATCAGGCAGGATTGATTCCGCAGTTTTTTTCAACCCTTCCTGAATCATCTGGACAGGCCGGCCTTTTGTGCGAAGATAAAGGCCGGTAATGACTTCTCCGGCCTCGTTTATAACAACAAAGTTTATACTGACCGATCCGACATCAATGCCTAAATATGCTTTCATGACATGACCTTTCTGTTTTAACCTGTTAATGTAAATCGTCCCTGTTGTAAACGTTTTTTTCTTCTCATCAAGTCAGTAAATGCCTCCAGCCTGGTAGACATGCCTGCTTTCCCGGTCTGCTCATCAAGAAAGAATGTTAGAACCGGTATGTCATAGTCCCTGCTGACACGGGGAAGTATGGTGCGGGCGACGATTTCCGGAATACAGGTAAAAGGAGCGACCTGGATCATGCCGTCAAATCCCCGCTTGGCGCATAGTATGGTGTTGCCGATGGAATCACGCCCGTGGCCTCCTACTAATTCAGGCAAATAAGGGGCTGCGGCTTCTTTTACAGACATCATTTCAGTAGTCTCGGTCCATGTGTTATCCCTGGTCCAGCCAGTAAGGAACATGGACCTTTCTACCTCTACTCCCAGATTGCCCAGGGTCTCTTCCATTTCAAGGTTGCTTGCCGGTTCCAGCAGAACATATATTTCACCGACTATGCCAACTTTCAAAACTTCCCGATCTAAGTCCTGGGGTACCCCGCGCAGTGCTTTCAGAGCGGCTGTTTCGGCTTCTATAATTTGCTCGGTAGTATAAGCTTGATCAATCCAACCCAGTACCTTGCGGTACACTTTTGATGTTGTCCCGCGTGTAATTTCCCTGGGCCTGACAATGTGGCTCAGTTTTTCAGCGTTATCCAGGGCCTGCAGCTTGCGCCAGGCTCTTTTAATATGGGCGATAATACATTTAATGGAGGTGTGGTTTTTATTGAGGGCCCGTACGTTTTTAATAAAATTCATAAGCTGGAGCCGGGGCGGCTCAAAAACGATCATCTTAATGTCGTGCCCGAGATCTTTCAGTATTTTTTGGTGCAGCATGGCATATCCGCCAGCCCTGCAAGGGCCGACGCCACCTGAAGTGACAATGGTGTCCGCGCCCATTTCCACGGTTTCCAGGTATGTTCCCATCAATATTTTTAACGGAAAACAGGCAAATTCTGGGGAGTACCTGACTCCAAGATCAAGAGTACGTTTGCTAATGGGCGGCGGCACTACAACTTCATTTCCCAAATCCTCCATAATCATTTTGAAAGTACGCCAGGATTCGCCCATCCTGGGAAATGTTAATTTCGACAAGGGTAGGCCTCCTTTCGGCGCCTGACCATATCCACGAATGCTTCCAGGCGGGTAGCCATACCAGCCTCCCCGGTATGTTCGTCTATCATCAGAGTCATAAAAGGGATATCCTTGTGTTGTTTTGCTTCCATCTCGATAAACTTATTTAATAAAGAATCAGGCCCGCATCCGAAGGCAGTAAGATGGAGAACCGCGTCAACGCGTCTGTGCCTAAAAAGATAATGGGCTGCTTTAAGAATTGCATCGCTAAAAGTCCAGAATAGACGTTTGGGTAGGCCGCAATTTTTTTGCAACGCCAGTATCAGAGGATTAATATTCTCTGTGGTTAAAACACTAACTCCCAATTTTTTTAATTTATCCAGTAAATTGGCATTGATGAAGTTATCATAAATAGAATAAGGATACCCTAGAACTGCAAATTTAAGATTTGATTTGGCCGGCAGTATTGATTTCTTTCTATTTGGGTTCTTTATGAGTTCCATAGCTTCCAGCGGGTTCAATCCTTTTCTCAAGAGCCGCTTATGACGGCGCAGAGTTATCCAGGCCTTACAGTATGCCTTAAGGACGGCCTTGCGGTTGGCGCCGAAATAAGAACCGATCTCCAAGTAAGCCTTGATCTTTGACAGGCGTCCCTGGCGGGCATCTATGCGCACATCAAGGATGGGGGGAATACCGTCAAGGGAATGGCGGATCATATCCGGCAATCCCAAAAATTTAGGGCAATAAATAGTCTTTCCGTTCAGACAGACTACACGGGGTATAAAAAGACAGTCACACTTGTTCTTCAGTTCCATAACATGGCCGAAGAAAAGCTTGATCGGAACGCAGGCATCAGCTAGTGCCTCACGTATTCCTTTATCCAGGATAGTTTTTGTCGTACGGCTGGATGTAACAACCTCAACTCCGATTTCATTAAAAAAAGCCAGCCAGAACGGGTAGTAAATATAATACATCAGGGCACTTGGAATGCCAACTATTTTCTTCATACCCAATATTCACCTCTCGCTTTTAATGTTTACTAAACTATACAGTATGAATTGGCTGCTTATGCTATTTAATAATCTTATAGATAAATTCTATGCGGATTAGAAAATATCCTCTAAAATCAACAGCAAAATGGCTTGTATGCAGTTTATATAAAAAGAATAATTGCAGGATTAATACCAAATATTAGCGAATAATAGAACTAACTAAATCAGTAGCGGTCATTTATCGAACTAAACCCACTTATGAAAAAGATTGGAGTGTTTTGCATGTCAGATAATAAGGAGTTATTGATTTCATCCAAAACAATATACCAGGGCAAAATTGTTAACCTCAGGGTCGATGAAGTCTCTCTGCCGGACGGAAAAACTACTGACCGTGAGGTGGTAGAACATGCAGGAGCTGTAGCTATAGTCCCTGTAAACGAAAAAGGAGACCTGCTCCTGGTAAAGCAGTATAGATATGCTGTAGGGATGACCCTGCTGGAGATACCGGCGGGGAAGTTAATACCGGGGGAGGATTACGCTTCATGCGCCGAGAGAGAACTGATCGAAGAAACAGGATATAAGGCAAGTAACTTAAAACACATGATCAGCATTTATAGCACTCCCGGTTTTACAAACGAACAAATTCACCTTTTCCTGGCAACTGATCTGACATTAAAAAAACAGAACCTTGATGAGGATGAATTTATTGATGTTGAAACAGTCAGCATGAAAGAGGCGCTGGGAATGATCTTGTCAGGCGAGATATGTGACGCCAAATCTGTTACCGGCATACTTACCGTACTTAGTTTTCAAAAGGAATAATAGCTGTCTTATAAAAATTATTTACTCCGTTGTCATACAACCAGTGCCGTTTGGGCCCGGTTGGGTCCTAAAAAATTAAGGCAAGGTTTAACGTCCCGGCATGTATTTTTCAAAGATAAACTCCTGACCGGAAAGCCGCACGGCCTGATATTCACTTACCATCGACTTTGAGATTTCCGGACTGAGCTTATTCTCTGCAATACTGAGGGAAGTAGGGTTAAGCCTGCGGGCAATCACTTTCGCTAACCGGTTTCCTCCTGCTCCGGCGTGAACCATGCCGCGGCAGTTGCCAATAACCATCACATTCCCGCCTGATATGACTTCCGCGCCCGGATTTACATCTCCCAGCACAATAATATGCCCCTCATAGGTGACACGCTGGCCTGATCGCAGTGAACGCCGCACCATTAACGCGGCTTCACCTATTTCAGGTTTGGTGGAGCCGCGGGCTGCTTCAGAAGTTTTTCTTTCTTTCTGCATAATCCTAACAAGTGCTGCCTTGTCTGTGTTAGGGATTAAACCATACTGCCGGCATATATTTACAAGTTCATCTTTTTGTTTAATAGGAATTTCATTGGGCCCCTGAGATATAGAAAATTTTGCACCTTTAAAAAAACCTCTGGCAGACTCCATTTTACTCATAAGAGTTTGCCTGATCTCCTCATAATCCCTGTTTGGGTCAAGTAAAATCAACAGCCCGTTCCTGGTCCCCTTGATACTGACCAAATCACTGCTCATAAATGCAACCCCTTTTTTCTTGCTTATCATTTAATTGTGACATTCGATTAGATTTGACTTTTTCCTTCTTTAATTGAAAGCATTCAGCAAAAGATTATATTTTAAGTGCATAAAAATGTTCAAATTGCGGCAATCTCAGTATAAGTTTATATTTCGCACTAGATATGGCCGGCTACATATTATGGAAATATATCAGAACTTGAAGCAGGAGGTATTAGTAATGCCCGAATGGAGAAAGGATCCCATTGTCAATCGGTGGGTAATAATTGCCACTGAGAGAGGGAAACGTCCCAATGATTACAAAGAAATAAACGAAGGAAAAATTTCCCGAAAATGTTTTTTCTGTGAGGGAAATGAAGAGCAAACACCCCCGGAAATAATTGCATACCGTGAACCAGGCACGGTCAAAGACACACCCGGTTGGTGGGTCAGGGTAGTACCCAATAAGTTTCCGGCTTTAAATATCCAAGGAGACTCTTACCAGCAGGACCGAGGCGTTTATCAGTACATGGACGGCGTGGGCGCCCATGAGGTGATTGTTGAATCTGCCAATCATATTATCGGAATGAACGAACAGACGGAAAAACAGGTAGAAGAGATAATTTGGATATGGCGAGATCGCTCGCTGGATTTGCGAAAAGATACCAGGCTGAAATATATCCAGATCTTTAAAAATACCGGCCCCGTGGCCGGCGCGTCCCTTGAGCATACCCATTCCCAGCTTATCGCCATACCGTTTGTTCCCGAGGATGTCAGGCAGGAAATCGAAGGCATGAAGGAATATGTCAACCAACGCGGGTCGTGTGTAATATGCGATATGATTAGACAAGAAATCTTGGAAAAAGAAAGACTTATTATTGACAACGCCCACTTTATTAGCTTCAGTCCTTTTGCCTCGCGTTTTCCCTTTGAAATATGGATAACACCAAGGGAACACCAGTTTGATTTTGCTCAGATAAGTGAGGAACAGGTTAGGGACCTTGCTCATGTTTTAAGGAGTTCACTGGGTAAATTGTCATCAGCGATAAGGAATATACCTTACAATGTGGTGCTGCATACGGCGCCCGTAAACATGAAGGAAGAACGCCATTTTCACTGGCACCTGGAAATAATGCCCCGCCTGACTACAATTGCAGGTTTTGAGCTAGGCACAGGTTATTTTATTAACCCCACATCGCCTGAGATAGCCGCGCAGGCGCTTAGAGAAACCGTAGAAATATATCCCATCGGGGAAAAATATGAAATGGAGGTGTCCCAGTATGTTTGATCGCCCCTTAAAAATATTAGTAGTATCCTCGGAGGTTGTTCCCTTCGCGAAAACGGGAGGTCTGGCGGATGTTGCGGGTTCGCTGCCCAAAGCTCTTGCTGTCGTGGGCAACGATAACATGGGCAATGATGTCAGGGTGGCCATGCCCCGTTACCAGCAGATTGAGTCCGGCGCCTATAAAATGGATTTTCCGGTACCTTTTAAAAACCGCTATGAAACGGCAATAATCAGGGAAAGCGCTATAGAATCACAGTACCAGGGGATACATAAAAGCATCCCGGTGTATCTGGTAGATAACCACCACTATTTTTACCGTGACCGGATGTATATGTTTGATGACGAAGCTGAGCGTTTTGCTTTTTTCTCCCGCGCAGTGCTGGAAATGCTTCCAAAACTGGACTGGCAGCCTGACGTAATCCACTGCAACGACTGGCAGTCCGGCCCAATCCCCTTATTTTTAAAAACACATTACCGGCAGGATCCTTTCTACAGCCGGATAGCGACCGTCTTTACCATTCATAACCTCCAATACCAGGGTAACTTTCCCAAAGAAGTATTGCACGTCCTAGGACTGGGCGACGAGTTCTATCACCCGGAAAGGTTGGAGTTTTACGGTTCAGTAAGCTTTATGAAAGCAGGAATCGTTTATGCGGATGTTGTAAATACCGTCAGCCGCACTTATGCCACCGAAATCCAGCGGCCGGAACTAGGAGAGCGGATGGACGGCTTGCTCAGAAAAAGGTCAAGGGATCTGTACGGTATTGTTAACGGGATTAACTATCACGAGTTTAATCCAAAAACTGACGCGCGGATTCACCGCAATTATGATAGCTCCAGTGTTGCCCACAAGAAGGAAAACAAATATGCCCTGCAGAAGGAAATGGGACTTCCGGTAAAAGATGTTCCGTTGATCGGACTTATTACCCGTTTGGTGGATCAGAAAGGACTGGACCTGATAGCGGAAATCGTGGACCAGCTGATGTCGGAGGACATCCAGTTTGCGGTCCTGGGCAGCGGCGACAAACACTATGAGGCTATGTTCGAAGGGATTAGAAGCCATTTTCCCGAAAAAATGGGGCTTTATCTGGGCTTTAACGCAATTCTGGCACAGCGGATTTATGCCGGCGCCGACATGTTTCTCATGCCTTCACGTTTTGAACCGTGCGGTCTCGGACAACTGATCAGCCTCCGCTACGGGACTATTCCAATAGCAAGATTTACAGGCGGTCTGGCCGATACCGTAAATGAGTACAACCCGGAAAACGCTTCAGGCAACGGATTCGGTTTCAGCGACTATTCCAGCAGTGAACTATTCAATACCATCAAGAGGGCGTTGCGTCTTTACCGGGAGCAGCCAAGGCAGTGGGAAACACTGGTCAGAAACGCCATGGAGTTGGATTTCTCTTGGGCCAGGTCAGGAGTGGAATACCTGCAGTTGTACCAGCAGGCTATGAGCGCGCACCTGGCGCTGCAAAGAATTGCCTGATCACACAAAAAAAGCCCGAAATTTCGGGCTTTTTTTTTCGGCGTACCTACTACAAGAGTTAGCCATTTTCTATTCTACTGAGCTGCATAATTTACTTAATGCAGGTATTTGCAACAAGAGACAGAATTATATAAGCTAGACACATTGTCCAAAGATTTGGACTTCATGGAGAAGACTTGAGCTATGCTTGATGAACAAATGTACCTTGAAATATTTTGTAGGCTTACCGTTCTGCTGACCTCAGAGGATAACGAGGTGGTAGGCAAGGGTAAATAATTAAAGATGAATATTACCACATAAAGACAGTAAAATGCCGTCATGGGAGTTTCTAAATATTTGCGTCAAAATTAGAAAGAGGTGGAATAGCTTTAGCGTTTATCGATGACGAAACTGACTCTTTTCCTCTGGTAATTTCAAAAAAAGATTTAGAGGGAAAACTAATTTCGCCTAATAATTTTTTTGAGGGTGCATACCTTTTGATGAATAGGATAAAAAGAGTTTTAATAGGCTTAGCTGTCTTAATTCTTACAGTGTCCTTCCTAATTGTTTTAATAGATCAGTACGTGCAAAGGACAGGTTTAAAATATATAGTAAGGCCTGATCAGGCGCCGGTAAGCGACGCCATACTGGTTTTAGGCGCCTATGTTTTCCCGGACGGCACGTTATCGCCGATGTTAAATGACCGCTTAAACCAGGCCTATGGAGTATACCAACAGGGAAAGGCTGGTAAGATAGTCGTCAGTGGAGACCATGGGCGTAAAGATTACGACGAGGTTAACGCGATGAAAAAGTATCTTGTTGACAAGGGCGTGTCACCGGAAGACGTGTTCATGGACCACGCCGGTTTTAGTACGTATGAAAGTATTTACAGGGTCAGAGATATCTTTCAAGTAAAAAGAGTAATTATAGTAACCCAGGGATACCACTTGACGCGGGCGATTTTTATCGCCAGGGAGCTGGGGCTTGAGGCTTGTGGGGTGACTTCTGACTTGCACGATTACGGTGAGGTCATGACCATATACAGGTTAAGGGAGAGTGCTGCTAGGGTCAAAGATTTCTTCCTGGCCAAGTTCTTAAAACCTGTGCCCACATTCCTAGGTGAGACCATTCCAGTTACCGGAGACGGCAGAGCCACAGACGATAACCTGCCATAATGAGAAACGATTTTTAAATCAGATTTAGAGGAACAGCTTGATGAATAAGTTTGAGATGAAAAACCGTGACCACTATTATGAAATAAATAGCCATCGACTGGCGTCGCCGGTTACCCTGCTGAACTATATTGAAGAAGTCGCGGTCAGACATTCCGAGGCTTGCGGTTACGGGCTCAGCAAACTGATGTCAAGAGGCCTGATCTGGATATTGACCAATTGGTCTATACAAATAGAGCGGTATCCCAGTTGGATGGAAAACGTGCTTGTTGAGACGAAAGTATTCATCTTTTAAAGATCCTATACATTCAGGGAGTTTAAAGCAATAATATACTGTGCTTCAGGGGATTAAGACAATGTATAAAATAAAGGTTGCCGCGGCGGTAATCAGAAACAACGGAAAGGTGCTCATTGCCCAGCGACCGGCATCTTATCACATGGGGCTGAAGTGGGAATTTCCAGGAGGCAAGATTGAACCGGGTGAGGATGCCGCAGCCTGTTTAAAAAGAGAGATCAGGGAAGAGCTTGACCTGCAGATCGATGTCGGCCAAGAAATTATGGTGGTAAAGCATGAGTACCCGGACAGAAAGGTGATCCTGCACTGCCACTGGTGCAATTATGTGCATGGCGAAGCCAAAACTTTGGAGTGCCAGGCTTTTAAATGGGTAACCGCCGGTGAAATAAAGCACTACGATTTTGCAGATGCGGACCGGCCAGTTGTTGATTTCTTAACAGGACATATTTAAGTTAAAAGGACGGCAGGTGCCCGTCCCGACCGAAGGTTATTACATGCGGCGGGCTAAGCGCCTTGATTATAGGAGAACCGGAAATTTCCTTGTAGACATTTTCTGAAACCAGCATTTCAGACAGGCGCAGGGTGTTGTGGATACGTATTATTCTTATATCCTGCGGTTTAATGCCACTTAAACTCTGCAGGGCAACCTTTAGCGCTTCTCGGTCATCGGGCAGGGTCATTGGCATCATAACTCGTTGTACAAAAGTGCTGGTGAGAGCGTTGAGGTAGGCTGATTCGCGGTCAAATTTTGCGGCCAGGCGCAACGTAGTGAAATCGGCCAATCCTATGCCGTAAGCATTTCCGTGGGCTTCCGGCGCCACATCGAGGACAATGATCCTTTTTATCCTGGGCGTTTTTGCTCGGGAACACCCTGGATCCGCAAGCGGCCGATAACATTTGTATCCATACCGGTACCGCTAAAAGCTTTGCCTATTTCGTCAACAATAAGAACATCAAGTTCCGAGACAGGCAACCCGGGTAATAACTGGCGCGATTCAGCTAAAAGCTCTTTTTCCCTTTGAAAAATATCTACCGGTTTAATAGCCACTATTTTTCGTGTGGCATCATATGCGTCTTCAAGTATGGCCAAACCCAGGATCACCGAACAGGATTTTAGAACAACCATCCCGGCCTCGGTCACCGCCTTGTCAAGCAGGTTGGGAGGGCTGCGGTGCAGTGAAGCAGCCCCGGCAGGACCGCCCAGGCCTACCGCTAGCATTTTCAATAGGCCGCTTTCAAAATCGCCGTGAAATGATGTATGAGGTTTAATTCTATTAACCACAATAATCGCATCGCATTCAAAAGCTTTGTCGACAAGGTGTATGTCACCATAAAAAGCCTTGCCGACAACTACAGACTGTATAATGCCCCCGCTTGTCAAGACACGATTTTGAAATTATTAAGATAAATCCTCCTTCCAATATTTGGTGTTTATGCAGCTGCTTTTTGCTGACTGCGGTAGATCGAGTACGGGGTAACATTGTCCA
>JAQVXL010000087.1 GCA_028709235.1 Desulfotomaculaceae bacterium | reverse complement strand
CAGCTTCATCTATTGCCGCTTTCTCATTCTTCTGATCCCATATGTTGCCCGGACAGCCCCATACAGAGGTGCAGAAACGACCGCATCCGCAGGCATCACCCCGGCAGAGTGACTGATCAACATATACCCTTTTCTTCTGCCCCCGGTTTTTCCGCCCTGATACCAACGCGCATTCCCGGCGAAGGATCAGCACTTTTACACCTGGCTCCCTGATCATTGCACATATTTTCTCGGATACCGCGCTATTGTCGAAGGGATCGGCAATTTCACATTTTACCCCAAAGCCGCTCACTATATCTTCGATTAAAACTTTATTAAGCGGCACGCCATCTACAATTATTCCGGTGCCAGGGTGGGGCTGGTGTCCGGTCATCGCTGTAACACCGTTATCAAGGACAACGCATAAGAAATCTGAGCCGGTGTAGTAACCATTGATAAGCCCAGGTATTACAGCATGGTAAAATGTCGAATCTCCTACAAATGCAAGCGCAGGTCTTTTTAATCCAAACCTGCCGAGTTTGCTTAAACCGCCGGCAATGGTAGAACCTGCTCCCATACAGTGAAGTGTGTCAAAAATGTTGAAACCGGTATCCCAGGCACCCAGGCAATAGCAACCGATATCACCCGCAACTATGCAGTCTCTTCCATCTACCGCAATAGCGGTTTTAACCGCCCAGAAGGAAGCCCGGTGCGGGCACCCGGGGCACATGGCATATTCCCGTGGCGGTATTAAAGCTTTAATATCTTCAATCTTTTCTGAAGAATAGCCGGGAATATCATAATGAATGCCTTTCACTTTGGTTAAGGCCTTCATTATAATATCCACGTTCATTTCACCACAGGAAGGCCCGCGCAAGCCGGCTATATCTCCCGAAGTCTTGCCCGAAAACACAATCTTATGTTCACAATTCCTGGCATAGAGGAGCATAACTCCCTCTTCAAGGAAAGGACGAACTTCTTCTGCGAAGATGACGTTGCCGGCCCCCTGCAGTTGAGAGATTATGAAATTTTCCGGCAGGGGATACGTTGTTCCTACTCTTACGATCTTAACATCATCTTTAAGGCCCAGCATATTAACTGCTTCTCTGGCATACAGCAGGCTCGTGCCGCTGCAGAATATTACAGTGTCTGCCTCTTCCGGCCCTTCAGTGAAGTTTAGCCCGCATTCTTCAAGCACAGCAGCAGCCTTAACCACTCTGTCTCTGGCTTTCATGTGAAATACAGTTTTGGTTAAAAAACATTCGCCAGAAGGAAATACCGCCTTTCTTTTTTCCCCACACGGTTCATTAAGAACAACCAAGCCGCGTGAGTGGGATATTCTTGTAACTGCCCGGAGAATTACCGGCCCCTTTATCCTTTCTGATAGCTCAAAAGCTTTTATGGCCATATCCTTTGCCTCTTCCACAGTCGAGGGCTCAAGCACCGGCACCATGGCCGCCTTAGCCAGGTAACGGGAGTCATATTCTTTAACGCTTGAATGCCCCTGTGGATCATCTGCTACATTGACCACCAAACCGCCTTTACATCCGCCAAGGTTCATGCTGGTGAGAAAATCAAAGGCTACGTTTAAGCCATCGGACTTCATCACACACATGGCTCGCAGACCGGTGAAAGAGGCCGCGGCTGCTCCTTCCAGGGCGACGATCTCATTAACTGACCACTCTGTGTAAATTTCAGAAGCAGGAACCCTGGCCAGAGTCTCGATAATCTCCGTTGTAGGAGAACCGGGATATGATGAGGCAAAACACACTCCCGCTTCAATGGCGCCGCGGGCGATTGCTTCATTCCCGTTCAGTAAAACTATATCCCCTGGTCTGCCTTCAATCACATCTTTCCAACCCATTTTAGGCGTCACCTCCATTGGTAAGGAAATATAACCGCTCCTTGTCCGAAAATTCAAGATATGAAGCATCAGGTCTGCCCAACACTCTCTTCTTTTTATTGAACACTGCTTTCCTTAACAACGACAGGCGCTCAGCGGGATATTCTTTTATTTCGATAATACCGTTAGCCACGGCATCTTCGGCCAGATGCGAGCCTTTAGCCGTCCTGATAATCAATGTATTCCAACCATAATCATATTCAGTTGAACCAACTGACAGGTCAGCCAGCTCAGATAGCGGATCATAACATATTTGGCATGAATCCCGGATGTATTCACGGATTTCGTCATATTGAATGCTGGTTTCCTGATGGTCTTTTAAAAATTTTACATCTCCGGGTATATCCATTTTTTCATATTCGTCAAATCTTCTGTCTTTAATAAATTTTAAAAACTCCGGCGAAAGCGAACCCATACAAAAAAGTCCGATGATAAATGAAATCCTCTCCCCTTTTATCGCTTCAACCTGCTGCATCTTACGCGCTGCTGTACACTGACATGGCCGGCCAACAATTCCTATATTCTGATATCCCTTCTTTATCGCCTCCTGGAACAAGCTTAAGTTTGGGGAGGCGGTATACTTTGAACCGGCACATGCCTGCATTTCGCCAGCTGAAGCAGCGATAAACGGTTTTGGGCGGGCAAAATTGCTTCCCGTCATCAAAGCACATTCAATAATACCTGTTTCCAGGGCGAATATTGACAGTGCTGTGACTACACCGCCGTACTGTCCCACGCGGCGGATAGATTCATCACCGGCCCTGGCATAATATATCCCTTCGAAATGCCCAAATACCGGATCTGATTCTGAACTGCCATAAATAACTTCTCTTAAATCGTCATAATTGGTTACAGCACGCGGGCATATCTTGTAGCAGGTCCCTTCACTTTTCCCGCAGTCATGCACAACCCCTACTCTTTCGCCGTAACTCTTGATGTAAGGGCAGTAACCTATGCAGGCTCCGCATCCGCTGCATAAACCAGGTTTGATGATTTCACTAACCAGTTTTTCCGCAGTATTATATACCTTGATACACCCCCGCATAAAACGCACTCCTTCTTCACAGCGTTATATTATATATTTATATATAGAATAACACTGTTAATGCTGCCCTATAAAGTCTAGAAATAGACTATTATTTGCCCCTGGGGGGATGCTCAAGCCGACACTGTGTTTTTTTTCCTATTGCTATTTATTAACCTGTTGCGATAAAATCAGCTTACAAATAACTGCAGGCGTCGCTAGGATGCCTGCAGTTATTAACTAAGTCAGCGGGGTAGGTGTTATTATGTTAAAAGAATTCAAGGAGTTTGCAGTAAGAGGTCCCGTGATCGACCTCGCAGTTGGTGTGATCATCGGTGGAGCATTTGGAAAAATAGTTACTTCATTAGTAAATGATATTCTGATGCCGTTATTGAGTATCCTCATCGGGGGAATAAACTTCACTGATTTAAAATATGTGATCACCCCTGCGAGTGGAGATGTTGCAGAAGTAGCCTTTATGTATGGCGCCTTTATTCAGTCAGTTATTGATTTTCTGATCATTTCATTCTCCATTTTTCTGTTTGTTAAATTAATATCATCCCTAAAGAAAAAAGAACCGAAGCCTGAACCCATTCCTCCGGAACCCAGCAATGAAGAAATCCTGCTTCAAGAAATACGGGATTTGCTTAAGGATAAATAAGTGCAACTTTGCCGGAAGTTAGAATATATTAGCTAAAATGAAACTGATCCAAAAACATCCCTAGTAATCATGAATTTTCGGAATTGTTTCAAAGAAGTGTCGGGGTCAAACTCCGTGCGGGAGGGAGGCCCTAAGGGGCTTCCTCCCGGCGAGCATACTCTGCCCGCCATTTTCATATAATGATTTATAATGAAATGGCGGAGGTGAATACCATGGTTATAACGCCGGATGTCCCGGATCTTCCATATAAACTGCTAAATGGCGTTAAATTCTTTAAACTCATTGCCGAGCCGGTGAAAAGAGAGATTCTTCCCGGACTATACATAAACGGCTGGGGATACAACGCAAGCATACCTGGCCCGACCATTCAGGTCTACTCCGGAGACTATGTGAATATCCGGGTTGTCAATCATCTGCCTCAAGCGACAAGTGTTCATTGGCATGGGCTGGATGTGCCCAACGTAATGGATGGTGTACCTGAAATAGAACCGTCACCCAAAATTGAACCCGGCGGTTATTTTGATTATCATTTTAAGATAACAAATCCTCCGGGCACTCATATGTATCACACACACTTCAATACCCCCGTCCAGCAGATGATGGGGCTTGGCGGAGCGTTTATTATTTTAAGCCATAACCGGAATACAAACATACAACGCGACTATTTTCTGATGCTTCAGGAATTCACAGTGACTGGGCTTATGATGGGAGAAATAATACCGGGTACCTATGACCTTGATCCGATGTCTCATGATTTCAACTTTTTCACAATCAATGGGCGCTGCTTTCCGTATGTAACCCCGCTTAGGGTGAAAGCGGGAGAAAATGTGCGTATCAGGTTAGGAAATATCGTGCACGACGCCCATCCCATGCATATCCACGGGCATCAGTTTATTATAACAGCCAGTGACGGCAATTCAATACCTGCCAATAACAGACTTGTAAAAAATACGGTCAATGTGGCTTCAGGAGAAACATATGACTTGGAATTCAAGGCAAACAATCCTGGGAATTGGCCCTTCCATTGCCACATCCCACATCATATGTCCAATAATATGCAGATGGCAATGGGTGGGATGTCGACTGTAATTGAATATCAGTAGTATAATGATGATGCAGTATATAAACAAAAACCCGTGTGGCTTTTAACTGCTCAAGGTATAGGATACATACCAGCCATCATTTTACATCCACACCCTTGCTTAACAACGCGAAGAATATCCGGATGAGTTTGCCGCAGAGCGCGATAATAGATTACATCTTGTTTAGCGGGTTCTTCTCTCGCGTCAGGTTTTTTTGGTGAATTGCCCGGAATTCCGGTGTGCTTGCCGGAGCTGTTCTCCACCAGGTTGAATCCTGCTAGTTTCTGTATCTGACGTGGATCTTTGAATCTGTTGATATCTTCGACTTCACCTACAAAGGTGGCTGCTGTGATTAAACCAATCCCTTTGATATCAAGAAGTTTTTCTGCGTTTGGCACTTGTTTCAGCCCGATTATGGACAGCAGTCAATTGCACCTGCAGTCGTTCCCGTCTGCCACTGCCTCCCGCAGTTTCTGTTTGCGGTGTTGCTAAATTTAAGCAGCCTGGCCAGCTCAATCCCTCTGTAATCAAAGGCTCTTGCATAATGGGTTTCTTTACCGATGTCGATTCCAATCACCAGGGTTTCAATTTTGATTTGCAAAATCTTTTTGTTTTGTGTATTTTTCATATAGGGACGCCTCCTCAATCTTTTGTTTGTGCCTTTCTTGTCGGGATCAGCACAATTCAATTGTATTGGTAGGCGTCTCGTTTTTCAAAGACCTCTGTTAAGCATTATGAGAGCTTTGTCGTAAAAGGCATTTTGACAGACTTTTGTAACATCTTTCCTGACCTAGATTGGATCGATGAACCAATATTTAGATAGTATGTCTGTCCAGGATTATAGGGTGCATTCGGTAATATTTGTACTGAATCCACATTAACAATTATGCTAGATTGTAGGATATTCTCATTTTGATCAGAAATGAAAATAGATTGATCATTTATTTTACTCTCATCTACTGGCATGTTAAATCGTATAGTCCAGCTTTTATCTAGAGACACATCTGTTTTTGCGGGCCATAGTTTGGGATCAGAAAAGGTATTTTTATCTGGTTCATATTCGCTTTGGAGAATAGTACCGGAATCTCCTACTACTAAAACTTGTGTTCCGTTAGTTGCAACACCTCTCAGTTCACTGCCTACTTTTTGCTGGTTCCAGGCACAACCGTCTATGGAAGTTAAGATTACGCCAAATGTTCCTACAGCTATGAACTGTTCACCGTTCCATGTAACATCCTGCAAACATTGATAAGTTACGGTAGAATCCTGAGGTGTCCAGGTATTGCCGTTAGGCGAGGTAAGCACTATGCCACTATCACCCACAACTACAAACTGACTGGCATTCCAAGTAATGCCCGATAGCCATTGTGAGGTTCCTGAACTTTCCTGGGTCCACGTAC
>JAQVXL010000086.1 GCA_028709235.1 Desulfotomaculaceae bacterium | reverse complement strand
GATATACTTCATCTTGAGTACCTCCTCTGTTATTTAAGGGTCGCTTCGCGAAGCTGACACCTCGTATGTTAACAGGAGGTACTTTTATTTTCAAAGCTCATTTTTGTTTGTTACAGGAATGCTCCTTTAAAAAATAAAGCCCTTTTTACGCAATGCGAAAAAGAGCTTTATCAAGCCGTCACATACTCCTTGAGAGCAGGGCAGTCCCCTTTTTCGCAGAGTCCGCTAACTTGACCCTTCACAGTGCAAAAGCACCTGTGTCAGGTATTTGTTCAGTTATACTCAACTAAAATTATACTCTCTTGTATGGTTAAATCAATAGGAGAAAACATTTTATTAAACCATATGCTTGTATAAAAGCATTTAAAAAAAGACCCCTTCCCTATTTTCCGGGAAAGGGGCATAAATTGTTTATAAGATATTACTTGTTGACACCTCTCGGGGTGTACTTGGTATGCAGCAGTTCGTGGGACTTGTGGCCCAGCGGCTTTTCAAGGAACTCTTCGTACAGTGCTTTGACAGCCGGGTTTTCGTGAGACTTGCGCAGAGCCATGCGCTCGTCCGCGGTATAAGTGGCGTCGATCCTCTTTAGGCGGATATCGGTGTTGGTCGGGATTGGTGATCCACCGCCGCCAATGCAGCCGCCGGGGCAGCACATGACTTCAATGAAGTGATAGTCGGCTTCGCCGGCGCGGATCCTGTCCAGCACCTTGCGGGCGTTGCCAAGTCCGTTGGTAATGGCTACTTTCACAGGCAGGTCTCCTACCTGGACAGTGGCTTCTTTTACGCCGGTAAGGCCCCGGCATACTTCGAAGTCAATGTTTTCGAGCGTCTGTCCCGTAACAACCTCATAAACAGTCCGTAGCGCCGCTTCCATAACACCGCCGGATGCACCGAAGATTTCGCCGGCGCCGGTAGAAATTCCGAGCGGCTCGTCATATTCTTCTTCCGGCAGGTTGGAGGCGTCTAAGCCAGCCTGCTTGAACATACGTCCCAGTTCGCGGGTAGTAAGGACCACGTCCACATCCTGATAGCCGCTGCTGTTCATTTCAGGACGCTGGCACTCGTATTTCTTGGCGGTACAGGGCATAATCGATACACAATAAATATCCGCCGGGTCAATGCCCTCTTTTTCGGCGTAATAAGTCTTTACCAGAGGGCCGAACATCTGCTGCGGTGACTTGCAGGTGGACAGGTGATCCAGCAAATCCGGGTAGAAGTGTTCACAGAACTTGATCCAGCCGGGGCTGCAAGAGGTGATCATCGGCAGTGTGCCGCCGGTGGTCACGCGCTGGAGTAGCTCGTTGCCCTCTTCCAGGATGGTCAAGTCAGCAGTAAAGTCTGTGTCAAAGACTTTGTCAAAACCAAGGCGGCGCAGCCCGGCAACCATCTGTCCGGTGAAGATGCTACCGGGTTCGGCTCCTACAGCTTCACCAAGCTGCACCCTGGTGGCAGGCGCTGTTTGCACTACAACATGTTTCTTTGGATCAGCCAACGCGGCCCAAACCTTAGCTGTATCGTCTCTTTCCACGATCGCTCCGGTCGGGCAGACCAGCGAACACTGACCACAGGCCACACACTCCATGTTGGCCAGCTTTTCGTTGAAGGCAGGGGCGATCAGGGTATCAAAGCCTCTGTTTTCAGCACAGAGGGCCTGCACCGTCTGCACATTGGTACATACCGACATGCAGCGGCGGCAGAGCACGCACTTGCGCGGGGCTCTAATAATTGCAGGACTTGAATCATCTACCGGGTATTCGGTCTTAGCTCCGTCAAAACGGACTTCTTTAATGCCGAACTCTTCCGCCAGTTTCTGCAGTTCGCAATTCTGGTTGCGGGCACAGGTAAGGCATTCCTGCGGGTGATCCGAAAGGATTAACTCCAGGATCAATTTACGGGCTTTGATTACCTCCGGTGTAGCGGTCTTAACAACCATGCCCTCGGCCACCGGAGCAACACATGCCGGAATTAATGTCCTGGCCCCCTGCACTTCTACCACACAAATACGGCAGGCCCCGATAATGTTCAAATCTTTATAATAACAAAGGGTAGGGATCTTAGCTCCCACTTTTTGAGCGGCTTCAAGAATTGAAGTTCCTGGTTCAACCGCAACGCTCTTATTATCAATTGTTAAATTTATCATTTTTACTTTTTCCCTCCAAACTCCCGTATTTTTCTACATTCCTTTCTAAAAAAAGCTGCGGGAGCGGCTTTTATTCCTTTAAATCGCATATGTTGCATGAGCACTTCTTATCCCTGATATGCTCCTCGTACTCTTTCCGGAAGTACCTGATAGTGCTCAGAACAGGGTTGGGAGCAGTCTGGCCCAGACCGCACAGCGCTGTGGCTTTAATTGTGGTAGCAAGCTCGATCAAAAGCTCGATGTCGCCTTCTTTTCCCTTACCGTTGCTAATGTTGTCAAGGATCTCATACATCCGTTTGGTCCCGATCCGGCAGGGTGAGCACTTGCCGCAGGACTCGTCAACGACAAAATCGAGGAAGAACTTGGCGATATCCACCATGCAGGAATCCTCGTCCAAGACAATCATGCCGCCAGAGCCCATGATTGCACCCAGAGCGCCGAGGGAGTCGTAGTCGACCGGGGTGTCCAGATGCTCTGCAGGAATGCAGCCTCCCGACGGACCGCCGGTTTGTACAGCCTTAAAAGCTTTCTTCCTGGGGATACCGCCGCCAATTTCATAGACGATTTCCCTTAAAGTAGTACCCATCGGCACTTCGATGATACCGGTGTTATTAATTCGGCCGGCCAGGGCAAACACCTTGGTGCCCTTGCTCTTCTCCGTACCGATGGCGGCATAGGCATCAGCGCCCTTGTGAATAATCTCAGGAATGTTTGTCCAGGTTTCAACGTTATTCAGAACCGTTGGCTTGCCCCATACACCGGAGTTGGCCGGGAATGGAGGCCTCGGCCTAGGCTCACCGCGCTTGCCTTCAATGGAGGTCAGCAGGGCGGTTTCTTCGCCGCACACAAATGCGCCGGCGCCAATTCTGATCTCGATATCAAAGTTGAAGCCGGAGTCAAAAATATTTTTGCCCAGCAGGCCGTTTTCACGGGCCTTCTGGAGAGCATAGTCCAATCTCTCAATAGCCAGCGGGTATTCCGCCCGCACATAGACATAACCCTGCTCCGCGCCGATAGCACGACCGCAAATGGCCATACCTTCAATGACGCTGTGCGGGTCGCCTTCCAAAACAGACCTGTCCATGAATGCGCCTGGGTCGCCTTCATCACCGTTACAGACCACATATTTTGGTGATCCGCTGGCCGCGGCTGTGAATCCCCACTTCATACCCGTAGAGAAACCAGCGCCGCCGCGTCCGCGCAGACCTGATTTTTTGACCTCTTCGATGATTTCCGCGGGCTGCATCTTGGTGAGCGCTTTACCTAGCGCGGCATAGCCGTCGTTGGCAATATAGTCCTCAATAGAAGTCGGGTCAATATAGAAGTTATTGCGGAGCACGACCTTTTTCTGCTTTACAAACAGATCTATATCGTTAACCCTGGGTGTGGGTTCTTTCGCCCCGGGCGTCCTGTACATCAGGCGCGGAATCTGGTTGCCCTTCATAATATGTTCTTCCACAATCGCTTCGGCGTCTTTTGGTTTTAACCTGCGGTAAAAAGTCGCGTCCGGATAGACAATTGCGACAGGTCCCATATCACAGGGGCCCATACAACCAGTGAGAATAATCTGCACCTGGTCCGCTATGCCGTGTTTGTTAAGGGCTTCCTTCATGGCGTCTACTACTTCCAGACACTTGGAAGATATGCATCCCGCGCCGCCGCACATCATTACGTGGGCCTTTTCAGTCGCGGACGGAACTCCCTCGCGAATTTTAAGGGCCGCCCGCCTGCTTTCCTTTATCTTTGCCAGTTCGTCCAAAGACTTCACTTAATTACACCTCCGTTTAAATCCTCCAGCCATTTTTGATCTGAAGATATCCCTATTTAGTGCTTCTAAAAAGAAGAAGTTGTCCGCATCCAACCCAAAACAATGTAATATCAATTAAATTAGGGTTTAATTAATGCTATGCATATTGTTCAAGCACTTCGGGGATAAGTTCCGGCTCAAGACGACCGTGGACATCTTTGCCGTCTATAATCATTGCAGGGGCAAGACCGCATGCTCCGATACAGCGCACGGTCTCCAGCGTGAACCGGCTGTCGGGAGTAGTCTGACCCGGCTTAAGATCAAGCAGATCCCTGATTGTTTTGGTTACCATTTTTGTTCCCTTTACGTAACAGGCTGTTCCGGCACATACGCTGATTCTGTGTCTGCCCCTGGGAATCAAGGAGAAGAACGCATAGAAAGAAATAACCCCGTAAACCTCCTGAAGAGATATCCCTAGCCCTTCCGTTATCTGTACCTGAACCCACTTGGGCAGATACCCTACAAGATTCTGGGCCTTGGTTAAAACCTGGATCAATCCGCCGGGATTACCTCTATACGGATCAATAATCTGATCTAGTTGTTTGGTTAATTCATCGTCACTGGCACTACAAGCACATGTTACCACAAACCTGTACCTCCTTTGCTTAATTCCTTAAAGTCTGGTGTTCAAAATAATGCAAAGCTACACTATCTAATAAAAACATATAAAAAAAATAAGAACTTATATGCTTACAACTCACATCCCCCCAAACAAAAGAATAGTCCACAAGAAAAGACTCCTAAAAATAAATACTACAATAATTATACATCAATACAATCCATAATCCTCCTAGTAAAAACCACCACAAAAAAATATTTATTAGACATAATATCTAAATAAGCGTTTACAATCTAAATTATTTTGCAAGTTTTAAAACAGTGTGTATTGATTTTTCGACAGATGCTAATGTATATTCAATATCGATGTCACTATGGGCGGTTGAAACAAAAGCACAACGGTAAGCGTTCCACAAAAGTTGTAGAAAAATTAGGTACGTTTGCTGAATTAAAGCAAAAACTAAATGGGCAAGACCCTATTGAATGGGCTAAATCATATGTCGAAGAACTCAACAAAAAGGAGAAAAAGCAATCACGTGATGTGGCGGTTATCTTTTTCTCCAGCAGATCTATCATGAACTCAACCTGCATAAGCTTTCCACTGAGATTTCTAAGAAACATAAATTCACTTTTGATCTGAATGCTGTGCCTTCACGGCTCCTTTACGGACGAATTCTTTTCCCTTCTTCCAAACTCGCTACCTACCAGCATTCCTCAAAGTTCATTGAGCAATCTGAATTTGAATTGCAGCATGTGTACAGGGCTCTCGAAGTCATTGCCTAAGAAATGGATTTCATTCAGTCTTCTCTTTAGCGCAACAGCCTTAAAATTTCCAAAAGAAACACTGGTATTCTCTATTATGACTGTACCAATTATTTCTTTGAGATCGAACAAGAAGACGGCCTTAAACAATACGGCGCATGATAAGTCTTATGATATCGCCCGGCTTGACGAGGAAACCTTTAAAGACAGTTGCTTCTTCAAAGAACGCTGGATTAAAGATAACGGCCTGGAACAAAAAAACTTATTGTTACCAGATCGAACGGGCTCAAAAGACACTCGATACGAATCCAACTAAAATTTCCAAAAGCAATCAAAACGACTATAAACATTTTATCAAGAAAACCAGCTGTACTCCTGATGGTGAGATAGCTGCCCATGAATTTTATACGTTAAATACCAAAACTATCTCTGCCGAAGAAGCCTATGACGGATTTTATGACGTTTGTACGAATCTCGAAGATAGTGCTCAGGAGATCATCCGGATTAACCAGCGGCGCTGGGAGATTTGAAGAATGTTTCCGGATCATGAAAAGCGGGTTTAAAGCACGGCATGTGTATTTAAGTCGTGATGACAGAATCAGAGCACATTTTACTACTTGCTTTATGTCATTTATCGTTTGTTGGAAAGAAAACCAGGAAATAGGTTTACATACATCTGTCTATTCTTCTCAATTCAGACCAGCGTTCTTATCTGATCCGGCCGATCGGTCTTAAATTATCCGGACACCGTTCTCACAATATCCGGCCATCATTCTTATCCGATCCGGCCATAAGCCGGCAC
>JAQVXL010000085.1 GCA_028709235.1 Desulfotomaculaceae bacterium | reverse complement strand
TGAAACCAGGCGCGGCCTGGGTTCTTTTATCACGGAAAATGAAACCCGGCTAAGCCGGCTGCGGGAAGACTTGAAATGGGAGCAAATCGGCAGCTTCATCAAAAACATGCGGGAAACGGGCTTTAGCCCGGAAGAAATCCTGTCAGGTGTCCGCGAAGAGCTCTTAAAAACTAATGGCGCGAGAGGAGAATAATCATGTCCGACAACATTGTGAACTTTACAAATGTGACGAAAAAGTATCTGGCACAGACTGCAGTTAATAATGTGAGCTTTAATCTGCCGCAGGGAAAAATAATCGCCCTGGTAGGTCCAAACGGCAGCGGCAAATCCACGATTTTAAAAATGATTGCCGGCCTGGCCCGGCCCAGCCAGGGTTCTATAACAGTAAACGGCAAACCTGCGAACCGCCGCATCGCCGGGGAAGTGGCCTTTCTCTCAGAAAAGGACATCCTGTATCCTTTCTTCACAGTAGAGGAAACCATAAAGTTCAACGCCGGTCTTTTTGCGGATTTTGACTTGCATAAGGCCGGGGAGATTCTAAGCTTCATGCAGCTTGAGCCGGATAAAAAAGTAAGGCATCTATCCAAAGGGAACCTCGGCAGGTTAAAAATTTTACTGGTCCTGTCGCGCCGGGCGCCGCTGATCCTGATGGATGAACCCCTGGCCGGACTAGATCCCCTGGCGCGGGATTCCATAATCAAATCCATAATTTCCTACCTGGACCTGCAGGAACAAACGGTTTTTCTGTCAACTCACGAGGTTTCCGAGGTGGAGCCGGTCCTGGACATGGTGATGTCTTTGCACTATGGAAGTATACAGGGATTTCAGGATGTGGAAAAAATACGTGAAAAATACGGATTGAGCCTTTTGGACTGGATGAAAAAAACCCTGACAAACTAAGATAAAATTTTGTGCCGTGCAATACTCCCCAAAAAAAATAACCTTTGACATGGATGATTTATCTAATAACTGGACCGTGACGGTCCTCTTAAGGGTTATCCATGTCAAAGGATTAGGAAAGGAGAGTATGTGGGTAAGATTTAATATGGAAAATTTATTAATTTATACAAAATATATCACAAACGTAAATCTATAATATCGATTACCGGGTTTTTGCTTATAGCAGACCCGAGAATTACACTTTTGATTCTACCGCCGAGCAGCAGCTTTGCCAGTTTGTAAGCTTCATCCCGGCTTTTCAGACAGTCCGTTTTATTAATAAAAGGTACAATCCTGGCGCCGGGCGGACACGAGCGCAAAACCCCCAGGGGATGTATAATTAGTCCGGCAATATTCTCCGGTTCTATTATTGCTCCTGGCTTCAGCCCAATCATCTTGGAAACCGTCTCCGGGCGGTGTACGACACTGTCATCCAGAGCCCTCCCAATGGCATCGGCCCCGATGACCACGACCAGCACTGTCGTGGAACGTGGCACAACCGGCTCATAATCGAGGTAACCTTTGAGGGAACGCCCCTTGGATCCGTCCGCCTCTACCAAGACAAAATCAGCAAAACCGTTATTTTCATAAATGAGACTGTCTAACCTCTCAGCGCTGAAACCTTTGACTTTGTTATCCGGCAGCAACTGCTGCCCCAGCACCGGCCTTGCCCCGGATTGAAGGATATTTTGCAATGTTTTTTTAATCGGCCTCTTATCTGACAGCAGCACGGTAGGATATTTATCAGCCGCAGGCATGTATATTTTAGTCGTTGTCGTCATTATTACCCGGCGGCTGACAGGTATCTCCCTGTTTAAGCGAAACATAAGCGACGTTTTGCCGCCGCCGCCGACAAATGAAACAACTTCCCTATCTGACAGACCTAAGGCTTCCATAATTTTCACATGAATTAAATCCTTTACTGCTCTTGTCAAAAATATAACTGCATACGGCTTCCAGCACACCGCCGCCCACAGCAAGAGCCTTATCTGATATGCTGTAGCAATACTCTTTAATACCACGCGGGTCGATATCGCCAATTTTCATACCTGATGGCGCCCAAACACCCGCCTTGATCATGCCCCTGATAACACCAGAGATGCCTGCCTGCAGCGGAGTGCTCCCTACGAAAACGGTTGTTTCTCCTTTTTTCACAGGATCTCCGATATTGCGCAATGGCTGAACCACTCCATCAACTGGAGCTCTTAAGAGCCTTTCAGCTGTAAAGCCCATTACATCACCCGGCACTCCTGTGTCAGGAGCAGCTTCTCCCTGATACAAGACTCTGCCCAGGTTATGCCCCCTTTTTGTTTCAACCACCGCGTGTACATCCACACCGGCGGCAAACCCTGGTCCCAGACCGATCACAAGGGGGGCGTCGTTTATTTTAGTGCCTGTATTTCTTTTAGCCATCACTGCGTCAACAACGGCCACCGGCTTTAATTGACTTACTACTAAGGCCTCCGGATCCACAAGCACTGGGATCCTGCCTGTTTTCAATAATTGCAGAGCTCTCTCTTTATTTTTTGCCAGAACTGCCTCTACTCCCTCTACCCTTATCGAACCGGCATAAACGGCCTCCGCAAAGGCCACCGCCCGCCTTACCACCAGAGGCTGCGGCAATTCAGTCATTACCACATCAAATCCACTCTTTAGAAGGCGCCAGGCACAGCCTGTAGCAAGGTCTCCGGCGCCCTTAATTACTACCAACCGCCCGGCACAGTTCAAAAGATTCACCCCCGTAGAATATCCCGGCATAAACACTTACCGGTTCAATAAAAACCTCTATCGCCCCACCGCAGATCATTCCATCTCCGGCCGCTATATCAGCGTCCATAGATACCTTATAAAACGATGGTAAATAATCATTCATTACATTTATAGCCTGCATTCTGACTTCATGCTCCCCATAGCCGCCGCCGATAGTGCCGCAAATACGGCCGTCGCTGTATACAAGCATCCTTGCCCCGGCTTTGCGCGGCGTTGAACCCTTCGATTTAACTATAGTGGCCATAGCCGCCGGGACATTGTCGCAGGCTGCTTTTACTGCTTTTCTTAAAATATCCTGGTCCGCAGCTTTTGGCATTTCACCGGTGTTTAATCTTTTTTCTTTTGGTAGGCTGGCGTATTTAAGAGAAAGGCCCATTCCGCCGCGCCGGACTTTCACCAATTCGGCCGCTATGCTGACAGCAATCTCTTCCGGGGTCTGCGCTCCTATGTCCAGGCCTACAGGCATATAGACAGAGTCGATCAACTTCGGCTCAAAACCCTGGACCAAAAGATCCTTTTTAATCATATCTACCTTACGGCTGCTCCCAACCATACCGATATAAGCCACAGGGTGCTTAATTACCTTTTGCAGGCATTCCAGGTCATGCATATGGCCGCGGGTAACAATAACGACACTGCTCCTCGGGCCGAAATCAAGATATTCCTCAATGTAGTCAAAACTGGAGGAGACACCTCTGTCAGCTGCGGGAACATGTTCAAATGAAACAAATTCCGGGCGGTCGTCGAACACAGTAACATGGTAGCCAAGCAGCCGGCCGGCAGCTGCCAGGGGCTGGGCAATATGCCCGCCTCCCAGGATGATTAATTCACATGGCGGAAAGTAAGGTTCAACCATGACTTCAACCCTTTCATCCGGCCTGACTGGATTGTGCAGATTGACAATCTTAAACAATCCGCTGGCCAACACCTTCCTGGCCAGTTCCGCCGCCTGGTTTTCCAACCATGTCAATGTCAGGCTGCCTGCCTCTTGATTTATAGTAAAAGCTTTTTTCCTTCCAATAAGGTTGCATGAAAGACCTTTTTGGCTTATTACCGTTACGATAACAATTTCCTGATTTAGTTTAAACGTACCCATGCGCCTTCCTCCTTTCTCTGACCCAGAAGCTTAAACCTGCATTAATTGGCGCCCTTTCCGGAATGTACAGCTGGGAAACCTGTACGGCTAGCCCCAACTGCAAGCCCTCCGTGTGCGCCAGACACTTTATATAACATCTGCGGATTCTTTCACCGGCCAGAAGCTCAAGCACAACAGATCCACTCTGGCAGTCTCAAAAACAATACCGCAGTCCGGAAGGTACATAGTCCGGGTAAGCCGGCATAAACACTGCTGCCGGTAACGCCGGAGCCGTGTTTTGCCAGGACCGCCCCTGTCAGGCAGATGTCATCCGGGGTAACGCGATCAGGGTCGACCAACGTGCCCCCGGTGACAAATATAATCTCCACCCCATCGGCCTGACTTCATGCAGCTAATGCTGCTCCAGCCGCGGTATTGACGCAGGTTTGAATCACGGCTCCAGGCCTGCCGCATGCTACGGGCAGGCCCGCATCCGTTTTCTGGCCGCCCTACTTTTTGTTTTCTTTCATAGCCTTGAACACTCTTTCCACGGTCATCGGTATTTCAGTAAAACGAATGCCTATGGCATCATAAACCGCGTTGGCAATAGCCGCCGCTGTCGGCACCAGGCCTGTTTCGCCGACGCCTTTGGCGCCGAAAGGACCGGTGGGGTCATTCGCCTCCACTATCATCACATCGACCTCCGGCATGTCATCCGAGGTTGCCAACATATATTTATGGAAGCTGTTTTCTAATTGCCGGCCTTTTTCATCATATTTTATTTCTTCGCTTAGCGCATAACCAATACCCATCGCGACACCGCCCTCAACCTGTCCTTCACATATCACCGGGTGGATGGCTTTGCCGACATCGTGTACCGCGGCAACCTTAAGCACTCTGATCTGAAATAATTCGGTGTCGACTTCCACCTCGGCAAAGTGAGCATGCCAGGGTGGAGCGTTCTCAGGCACTATCCGCCCCACACCGATAAATTGCTTGTTGCGCAGGTGCGCGGTATAAGCCAGCTCTTTGAGTGTTATGCTTTTCTTTTCCACTCCGCCAATCGTACATACAGGGGTGCCTGTACAGTCAGCGCCAGCAGCCTGACCGGCTACAAATATGACCGAATCCTGCAGGTCAAGTCTTTCCGGCGCTACCTTAAACAAATCAGCGGCATACTCCAAAACCTGCTTTCTGGCGTCCCTGGTGGCCGCAACAACTGCAGTTCCGGCGGCATACAGGGTACGACTGGCGTGGCTGCCGATATCAAACGGAGTCGAGGCCGTGTCCGCAAAAGTCATGCTGACCTGGTCCAGGCCGACACCCATAACTTCAGCCACTAACTGCGGTAGCGAGGTTGTGGTGCCGGTCCCCATATCCGGCACACCGCTGGCCAGGTGAATAGAACCGTCTTGCTGGACAGTAACATAGGCGTTGTCATAATCGCCGCAAAAGGGCCAGGCATTACTGACGTGGGTACCGACCCCCATACCAATGCCTCTTAATTTCTTAGCGCCAGGCTTATTTAACTTGCCGCGTTTTTCCCAACCAATACTTTTAGCGCCTTTTTCAATGCATTCAGCCAAACCGGTTGAACCACATTTATAGGGAAGAAACCAGGGATCTCCGACCTGCATAATGTTCTTCAGACGCAGCTCAAGCGGATCCATGCCCAGCTTTTCCGCCATCATATCAACAACTGACTCAATGGGGTACATCGCCTGCGGGTTGCCGAAACCGCGCATCGCTCCCGCCGGAGTAGTATTGGTGTAGGCGCCATGACCATAATAAAGTTGATGGGGAATGCGATAAACCGCCAGGCCCATGCTGCCAAGCACGCCGACAGCCTCGTTGGTGAAACTGCAGTAAGCGCCGCCGTTAAGAAGTGACTTCAAGTGAATAGCATGGAAGGTCCCGTCTTTTTTAGCTCCCAGCTTTACGGTCACATAACCGGCATGGCGGGTATCTGATGCTATAAAATCTTCTTTCCTGCTATAAACTACCTTAACCGGCTTTTTGGCCAGCATGGACAGCGCCACCGCAATGGGTTCGGCTTTAGCGCTGCAGCCAATTCTGACCCCGAAACCGCCGCCAATATAAGGCGGGTTGAGTACCCTGATTTTGCTCTCGGGAATACTGAAAGCTTTGGCCAAAATCATTTTTGTCGGGTGCGGTGTCTGGGTTGTAGACCAGACCGTTACTTTCCCGTCGAGCCCAACCTGAGCTACAGCAGCCTGAGTTTCCATCTGGGCCTGTTTCTGCACCGGAACCTTGAACTCTTTTTCGATGATAATATCGGATTCAG
>JAQVXL010000033.1 GCA_028709235.1 Desulfotomaculaceae bacterium | reverse complement strand
GTTTTTATAAATATTCCTGCAAAGGTTTTTAGATTTAATGATTCTCCGGCATATCCATTGTAAAACGGCCCAGTTTACCACTCCGGAACTCTTTTAAAACAATCTGAGCCGCTTTTAAAGTGTCCACCTTTCCGCCGGGTGTCAGGAAGCCTCTCCTGCTTCCTACCGCTCTAAGCATTTCCTCCGGTTCCGCCGGAAGTTCCCCCATTATTTTATAGCGTTCCCGTAAAGCGTGCGGGTAATTTTCAGAGATCCATTTTAATAAATTGCCGGCTACATCATACAAATCATAAACATCTTCCTTAATAGCGCCTGTAGCCGCAAGTCTGAAAGCAACAGCTACGTCCGCGAACTTGGGCCAGAGCACACCAGGCGTATCCATCAGATCCAGACTGCCTGCTATCCTTATCCACTGACGTCCCCTGGTAATGCCCGGTTTGTCTTCAGTTTTAGTAACGCTGCGGCCGGCAAGTTTGTTGATAAAATATGATTTCCCCACGTTCGGAATACCAATCACCATGCAGCGGGCCGGTCTTGGGCGCCTGCCTGAACAGGCCAGCGAGTCCATCTTTGGCGCGGTTAGCTGTTGAACCAGGCCCGGCGCCAGCTTTATTCCTCTGCCGCTTAAAGAATTAACTACTGCGACAGGCAATCCAGTTTTCCAAAAAACCCCTTCCCAACTCCTGGTCATAACCGGGTCGGCAAGATCTGACTTGTTTAGAACGATCAGCCTGGGTTTTCCCGCAGTTATGGCATTTATATCCGGGTTCCTGCTGCTGAACGGTATTCTCGCGTCCAGTACTTCAATTATAACATCTACCAGCTTCAGATCTTCTTTTATCTGCCGCCTAGTTTTAGCCATATGACCAGGAAACCACTGTATATCCATTTTTCATCTCCAACTCTGCCATATTATTTGCCATAATATTTCGCTGAAGCATTGGATTAAGCGGTGGTAAAGACGCGCACCTTCATTTACCCGGCCGCACCAATCCTGTCCGGCGGCCAGTAAATAAATATTTCCTTCCCGACAATCAAGTTTCTGGGCACAAAGCCCCAATCCCTGCTGTCACTGCTGTTATTGCGGTTATCCCCGAGCATGAAGTAATTCCCCTCAGGCACCGTTACCGGACCGTAATCCGGAAAACTTAATCCCTGCGGCAGGTAGTCTTCGGGCACCGACTGTCCGTCAACATAGAGCTCACCGCCTTTAAGGGCTACTGTCTCCCCACCGACGGCTATCAGTCTCTTCACAAAATACCTGCTGGTGTCCTTGGGGTACTTGAACACCACAATATCCCCCCGCTTTGGTTCATCCAGGCGGTAGGACAGTTTACTGGCAAAAATGTAATCCTGTATCTGCAGCGTAGGCTCCATTGAACCAGAAGGAATGCGGAAATTTTGCATTATAAAAGTATGAATGAGAAAAGCCAGCACTGCGGCAACCAGGAGTGATTGCAGGATTTCCTTAAAAAACGAGGGTTTTTTCTGAGCCGGGGCTTCATTCTGATCCAATTCTATTACCTCCTGGAATTAACTTGCCGGTACTACTACAATATATTAACATTTCTCAAAGTACGGTGGCGTATTTCGGGTTAAAAGCAAAGGGGACTGTATACCCAGTCCCTCTAAGTTTACCGTTTATCTTGAATACGAGCGGCTTTGCCGCGCAAACCGCGCAGGTAGTATAGTTTTGCCCGGCGCACCCTGCCTCTTCTTATTACTTCAATGCGGTCAATCTTCGGAGTGTGCAGGGGGAATGTTCTTTCCACACCTATCCCGTAGGAAACCCTCCTAACAGTAAAGGTTTCACCCAGGCCGCCGCCGCGGCGCCTGATCACCACGCCTTCAAAGACCTGAATTCTTTCCCGGACCCCTTCAACAACCTTCACGTGAACTCTTATTGTATCCCCGGCATTAAACTTAACTATATCTTTCTTAATTTGCTCCTGTTCAAGCGAATGGATGAGGTTCACTTTAAGAATACCTCCTTCCCCTAAAATGCATTTAATGTTAAGATAACAAATGCGGAAAAATCATGTTTTATACCCAACAGCAATTATTATAGCACAAACAGTTTTTAGCGGCAACAAATATCCTGATAAAACTGCGACTTGAGATTAAACCTGCCGGATACTCTAGCTGAGATCTAATCGCTGCAGTTCACTGATCAATTTTTTCAATATAGCCTTGTCTTCTTCTGCCAAATCCAACTGTGTCAGCAGTCCCGGCCGTCGTTCCAGTGTCCTGAGGAGGGATTGTCTCCGTCGCCATTTCCTGATCTCTTCATGGTGACCGCTTAAAAGGACGTCGGGTACAGCTTGACCGCGGAATTCCCTGGGCCTGGTATACTGCGGATATTCCAGCAAACCGTTATTAAAGGATTCTTCTTGCACTGACGCGCTGTCGCCAAGTACACCCGGAATGAGCCGCGTTACTGCGTCAACCACCACCATTGCCGGCAGTTCACCGCCGGTGAGGACATAATCCCCAATTGATATTTCATCAGTTACCAGGTCTTCGCGTACTCGTTCATCCACGCCCTCATAATGACCGCAGATAAGAATCATATTGCTTTCCCGGGCCAGATTCAGGGCTATGGCCTGGTTGAACGGCCTGCCCTGGGGGCACATCAATACTACCCGGGCCGGGGGGCCTGCATGTTTTTTAAGGGCATCTTCAACCGCGCCGAAAATTGCCCCGGGCGCCATTACCATACCTGCGCCGCCGCCGTAAGGGGTATCATCCACTGTATGGTGTTTGTTGGTTGAATAATCACGGATATTTACCAGGTTAACAGCAATTAAACCACTATCCTGCGCTCTTTTAAGGATGCTTGAGGAAAACGGCCCGGCAAACATCTCCGGGAAAAGGGTGAGGATGTCAATTCTCATCATCTGCCAGCCCGTCCGGCAGGTCAACGACCATACTCCGGCCGGGCAAATCAATCTCCTTTACCACCTGTTTGAGAGCCGGGATCAAAAGGGGCCTGGCGCCGGTTTCGACAACATACACGTCATTGGCCCCGGTTTGCAGGATCTCAGTTATTTCACCCAGTCTCCCCCTGGTTTTATCACTTACGGTAAGTCCAATAATATCAAAGATATAAAAGGTGTTTTCCGGCAGGGGAAACAGGTCAGCCCGGGTTATTTCCAGTATTCCCCCTTTAATCTCCTCCGCCGCGTTCATATCCGGTATTTCTTTAAATTTAATTATGACATATTTTTGGTGTGGCGCAAATTTTTCCACGGTCATTAACTTTCTGGCGCCTCTCAGTGATACATAAACCCGGCTGTTGACTTTAAATCTTTCCGGATATTCGCTCAGGGGCAGGACCCGGACAGCGCCGGCTCTTCCCTGGGTATTCAGAATTTTACCGACAGTAATATATTCCTCTGCCATAGCCTAAATAATTTCAACTATAACTTTTTTCTTCTGACGTGCCGCAGCTACTTTGACCACTGCTCTGATCGCCTTGGCAATACGACCCTGCTTGCCGATAACCTTACCCATGTCTTCCCGGGCTACCTGCAGTTCAATTAGAGTCGCTCTGTCTTTTTCTATCATATTTACCATAACTTTTTCAGGCTGGTCAACGAGAGCTTTGGCCAGAATTTCCACCAATTCTTTCATTACATAGCCTCCCTATTCACTGACCTCACCTGCTGTCTTTTTCAGTACCCCGGCCTTGTTAAACAAGGCTTTGGCAGTTTCGGAAAGCCTGGCTCCCTTACTGAGCCAGTTCAGCGCCCTTTCTTCATTGATATTGATCACCACGGGGTTTTTCAGGGGATCGTAAAATCCAATTTCTTCGATGAACCTGCCGTCTCTCGGGGAGCGAGAATCAGCTACCACTATACGATAGAAAGGGGCTTTCTTTGCACCCATTCTTTTTAAGCGGATTTTTACAGCCACGCGCCCTCACCTCCTTTTATTAGTTTAATTTAATCAAAGAAAGGGTTTTTAGGCATTTTGCCGCCCTTCTTTAAAGCTTTTTCCATGCCCAAAAGTTGCTTCATCATTTTCTTGGTCTGCTCAAACTGCTTCAGCAGGCGGTTAACATCCTGTACGGTGACGCCGCTGCCCCGGGCAATTCTCCTTTTCCGGCTGCCGTTAAGGACCCGCTCGGGCTCATTTCGCTCCGCCGGAGTCATGGAGTTGATCATCGCTTCGACAATAACAAGTTCCTTTTCATCCAACTTGATGTCCTTTAACTTCTTGGCGCCCCCCAGGCCGGGAATCATACCCAAAACCTGTTCGAGAGGGCCAAGTTTTTTTACCTGACTCAGCTGGTCCAGAAAATCATCCAGAGTAAAATCCATACTCTTGATTTTTTTCTGCATTTCAGCCATTTTTTCAGCGTTGAAATTCTCCTGGGCCTTTTCGATCAAAGTCAGCATATCACCCATGCCCAGGATCCGTTCGGCCATACGTTCCGGGTGAAATGGTTCCAGAGCATCCAGTTTCTCACCGACACCTATAAATTTTATCGGCTTGCCGGTAACAGAGCGCACAGAGAGCGCCGCCCCGCCCCTGGTATCACCGTCCAGCTTGGTCAACACTACTCCGGCCACGCCCAGCCGGCTGTCAAAGGTTTCGGCCACATTTACCGCCGCCTGGCCGGTCATAGCATCCACCACCAGAAGTATTTCGTGAGGTCCGACCACTTCTTTCATATTTTCCAGTTCAGCCATCAGTTCTTCATTTACTTCCTGGCGTCCGGCGGTGTCAATAATGACGATATCCCGGCCTCCGGTGAGGGCGCTTTCAACAGCAGCTTGAGCGATGAGAACGGGGTTTTTCTGCTCAGGTATTGTGAATACAGGAATGTTCAGCTGGCTGCCCAGCACCTCCAGCTGTTTAACCGCTGCCGGCCGGTAGACATCGGCAGCCGCCAGCAGGGGCCGCCTGCCTTGCTTTCGCTGCAGGTTGGCCAGTTTCGCGGCTGTGGTGGTTTTGCCCGCGCCGTTTAAGCCAACCATCATTACAATAGTAGGCGGTTTAGGAGCCAGGTTAATTTTGCTGTTTTGACCGCCCATCAGGGCTGTCAGCTCTTCGTGTACTATTTTGATCACATGCTGGGCCGGATTCAAACTTTCAAGCAGTTCCTGGCCTATCGCGCGTTCTTTTATTTTTGAAATAAAGTCCTTTACTACTTTAAAATTGACATCGGCCTCCAGAAGTGCCAGACGCACCTCCCGCAGGGCCTCATTAACATCGGATTCGGTAAGGCGTCCTTTCCCTTTTAACTTTCTAAAGGTTTCCTGCAGCCTTTCAGCCAGACTGGCAAACATGACGTCCACCTCCCAGTTCTCGGTCTCTTCCTAAACTTACATTTCCAGGACTTCCTCTATTATCTTCCTGGCCTGCTGCACTCTGCCGCCGTTTTCCGCGGTTTCGCATTCTTCCAGTATTGCGGCGGCGGCCGTGAGCTTCTTCCTCTCCGCTGTGGATTTTGTCACCAGCCCCAGCTTTTCTTCATACTGGGACAGCAGCTGCTCCGCCCTCTTTAAGGTATCATATACAGCCTGGCGTGTTACTTTAAACTCAGCGGCAATCTCGCCCAGGGACAGGTTTTGGCAGTAATAAAGGTCCATATAGTCTTTTTGACGCTCGGTCAGGAGTACGCCGTAAAAATCAAAAAGCATATTCATCCAGTCTACTTTTGCGAGCAACTGCCTGTCCCCTCTCTCCCGCCCCGCTGGCGACCCGGCCGGCCGGCGGAAATTAGATTAAAATTATATCACCCAAGGTAGCCGGTACAAGCCGGCTGCTGTTTTACTGTACTGCTGCAGGGTCACGCTGAAGATCACTGCAAAGGTCATTGGCTTTACAGATAGATTTTAAACAATTGCACCTGTGCTGTCAAGTGGCAGGTGTTTTTTTATTTTTGTGCAGGTTATTTTAACCACAAAGAGAAAATCATATAAAACGGAGGTGCAAATTTGAAAATTAAAACAAACAATAACCAGGAAACTAATATACCAGCAGGTTTTATCCCCCTTGACAGCGCTGTTAAACAAAACCGGGCCCAGGTGGCGGAAAACCATAAGACCTATCTGAATGCGGGATTGGCCACGATGTTGGGACTTTTAGACTTTGACAAGCAGTTTGTGCGTGCTGAAGGGGTCTATGTCTGGGACAGCAAGGGTGACAGATATCTCGATTTTTTGGGCGCTTACGGCGCTCTGAACACGGGACACAACCATCCCAAAATCCTGGCGGCGCTGGACCGGGTAAAAGAAATGCCCAACCTGCTCCAGGCTTCTCTTGGTACCGTTGTGGCTGCCCTGGCCAAGAACCTGGCTTTAATCACGCCGGGTAACCTGCAGCGTTCTTTTATCTGCAACAGCGGGGCGGAAGCGGTGGAAGGCGCTCTTAAACTGGCCCGTGCCGCCAGCGGCCGTCAGAAATTGATCTACTGCGAGGGCTCTTTTCATGGTAAAACGCTGGGCGCCCTGGCGGTAACCGGGCGCGGTAAATACCAGAAAGCTTTTCAGCCTCTGGTACCGGGCTGCACTGCAGTACCTTACGGCGAACTGGACGCCCTTGCCAGTGAACTAAAAAAAGAAGATGCAGCTGCCTTTATACTTGAGCCTGTGCAGGGTGAAGGAGGTATTATTATTCCACCGCCGGGCTACCTGGCCCAGGTCAGGCAAATCTGCTCCCAATATGGAACCCTGCTGATCATTGATGAAATCCAGACCGGACTGGGCCGTACAGGCAAATTGTTCGCCTGCCAGCATGATGGTATCATACCGGATATCATGTGCCTGGCGAAATCCCTGGGCGGAGGTATTATACCTGCAGGCGCTTATATTACCACCGATGAAATCTGGAAAAAAGCCTATGGTGGTATGGATAAAGCACTGCTGCACACCTCCACATTCGGAGGCAACACCTGGGCTGCCGCGGCGGCCATTGCGGCATTGGAAATAATACTTGAGGAAAACTTACCGGAGCAGGCGGCAGAAACCGGGGAATACCTGCTGCAAGGGCTGCACCGCTTAAAAGAGAAATATCCGCTGATCAAGGATGTGCGGGGTCGCGGATTGATGGCCGGCATCGAATTTAACCAGCCCGGCAGTATGGCCTCTAAGGTTTCCTTCGGCCTTGCCACCAGGCTCTCCGAGGAATACCTGGGCAGTCTGGTGGCGGGAGAACTAATGAACAAGTACCATATAATAACAGCCTATACCTTAAACAATCCCAACGTGATCAGATTGGAACCGCCGCTGAGCGTAAGCAAGGACCAAATTGACATTGTCCTGCAGGCGCTAGAAGGCATATTCGCTGCTCATAAAGGATTTTTCAGCGCGGCCAAAGCCGGGGCAAAATCAATAATTAAGTCATTCATCAAGAAGTGAACCCGGGGGGACTGTCCCCTTTCGGTGCTTGCGGTGGGGGCTCTACCCCCACCGCAAGCAGAAAGTGAAACTCCCACTTCTGGAAGAAGTGGGAGTTTAGAATTAGATAACAGGAACTCGATCTGTGATGTGGTTTTTACTGCTCTTTTCCCACCAGCCGTTCGGCGCGGTTTTGCGCCTGGGCCATAACCTCTTCCTCGTCCATAGTTAGTACTTTCCTGCCTTCCATCACTATTTCACCATTGACAATGACGGTGTCGACGTCGGCGGAATGGGCGGCGTAAACCAGATGGGCGACCAGGTCATGCATGGGATAAAGGTGGGGACGGCGCAGGTCCACTAGAATTAAGTCTGCTAACCTGCCGGGTTGAAGCTGCCCCAGATCTCCCAGACCCAGGGCTGTAGCCCCGTTATAAGTGGCCATTTTCAGTGTTTCATAAGCAGGCAGGACCGTGGCGTCCCCGGTTGCTACCTTCTGCAGCAGAGCGGCAGTGCGCATTTCTTCGATCATATCAAGGTTGTTGTTGCTCGCTGCCCCATCAGTGCCCAGGGCCACATCAACGCCGGCTTTGATCAGGCCGGCCACAGGCGCAATACCGCTGGCCAGCTTCATATTGCTTTGAGGACAATGGACAACTGAGACCATTTTACTGGCCAGTATTTCTATTTCCTCCTGATCAAGGTGTACACAGTGGGCGGCCATTACAGGAACATTAAATAAGCCCAGCGAGTCGAGATGGCGCACCGGCGTTGTGCCATACTCCGCTTTGATTTTCTCCACTTCGTCCGCTGTCTCGGCCACGTGGATATGTAAGCCCACACCGTAACCGGCTGACATTTCGGCAACAAGCGTCAGGTATTCGGGAGGGCAGGTGTATGCGGCATGAGGCCCAAACATGGTTGTGATTCTGCCGTCAGCCGCGCCATGCCACTTATCGGCGAACTCGGTACTTTCTTCAATTGCCAGATCTGCGTCCGGGCCATTGCCAATCATACCCCGGGACAGGCAGGCTCTCATACCGCTATCAGCGGCGGCACGGGCTACCTGGTCCATTTGAAAATACATATCAGCAAAAGTTGTTGTACCGGATTTAATCATTTCCAGACAGCACAGCTTGGCGCCCCAATAAAAATCCTCCTTTTGCAGCTTTTTTTCCAACGGCCATATTTTTTCATTCAGCCATTTCATCAGAGGCAGGTCATCGGCGCAGCCCCGCAGCAGGGTCATGGAAGCATGGGTATGGGCATTGATAAAACCCGGCATGGCCGCCATCCCAGAGGCGTCAATAGTCTTATCTGCTTTAAAATTTGCAGGCGCCGAACCCCTTTGCCCAACTGATATGATCCTGTCACCCGAGATGGCGATCTCTCCGTCGTTAATAATGCTGTCGTGCCCTTCCATAGTCAGCACGGTTGCCCCCTGGATTAAAATGCTGCTCATAATTATCCCCCCGTGTGTTTTATTCTTGCCATTCGTTTAAATAGGCTTTTTGTTTTTTGCTCAGGCAGTCTATGGTGATACCCTGTGACTTCAGTTTTAGTGACGCCACCCGCCGGTCGATTTCCCCGGGTACAGGGTAAAGTTTTTTTGCCAGAGAACCCGCGTTTTCTTTAATATACCTGGCTGAGAGCGCCTGGATGCCGAAGGACATGTCCATAATTTCCGCCGGGTGGCCGTCCCCGGCCGCCAGGTTGACCAAACGGCCGGCGGCCAGCAGGTAAATTTTCCTCCCGCCCGGCAGGTCAAACTGTTCAATGTTCTGTCGGGCCCGACTGCTCCGGTGCGCCACAGCGCCCAGGTGATCCTTATTGATTTCCACATCGAAATGCCCCGCATTGGCCAGTATCGCGCCGTCCTTCATCCTGTTAAAGTGACGCTTGTCCAAGGCGTCCCGGCAGCCCGTGACAGTGACAAAAATATCCCCGGCGGAAGCAGCCTCCTCGCTGCCCATTACCTGGTAACCATCCATCAGTGCTTCTATAGCCCTGACCGGGTCAATTTCGCAGACTATGACATGCGCCCCCAGCCCCCTGGCCCGCATGGCGACGCCTTTACCGCACCAGCCGTAGCCAAGCACAACCACGGTTTTACCGGCCACCACGAGGTTGGTGGTGCGCATGATCGCTGACCATACTGATTCTCCCGTGCCATAACGATTATCAAAAAGAAACTTGCACAGAGCGTTGTTTACCGCCAGCATCGGAAACAGCAGCTGCCCTTCCCGCGCCAGGTTCTCCAGGCGGCGCACACCTGTAGTCGTTTCCTCACAGCCGCCGATGATTTCCGGCGCCTGGTCTGCTCGCACAGTATGCAGCAAATTTACCAGATCACCGCCGTCGTCTATAATAATCTGTGGGCGGCAGTCGAGCACGGACAGAAGGTGTTCCCGGTACTCCGCGTCCGTGGCGTTGTACCAGGCAAATACTCTAATACCCGCCGCGGCCAGGCCAGCGGCCACATCATCCTGGGTAGAGAGCGGGTTGGAACCGGTAACGGCAACCTCTGCCCCGCCTGCTCTGATCACCTCAGCCAGGTAAGCAGTCTTGGCCTCCAGGTGGATTGAAAGGGCCACCCTGATGCCTTTGAAAGGAAGATCCCTGGCAAACTCCTCCCTGATCGCGTTCAGTACCGGCATGTGTGCCTGCACCCATTCGATTTTCAACCTGCCGTCCGGCGCCAGGTTAATATCTCGTACAATATAATCAGGCATATTCCCTCCTTATTATAATTAAAAGATTCCACATGATTAACAAGAATTAAATATGTATTTTAATAAATTCCGGTTTATATTACCCTTTCTTGTCAATCTTATTAATCCTGTTAATTTTAACAATCCTGTAAACCCTGTCGAGTTGTTTTCTTGAGGTTTTCCCCGAATGGCGGCCGGACTATCCCGCGGTCAGTGATAATGGCGGTGACCAGATGGTGCGGGGTCACGTCAAAAGCAGGATTCCAGACTTTGACCCCGGCCGGGGCCAGCAGGCGCCCGCCGTGGTGGGTTACCTCAGTGTGATCCCGTTCCTCTATGGGTATTTCATCTCCCGAGTGCAGGCTTAAATCAACCGTGGAAAAAGGCGCCGCCACATAAAAAGGAATGTTGTGGGCTTTGGCCAATACCGCCAGCCCGTATGTTCCTATTTTATTGGCCACGTCACCGTTTGACGCGATACGGTCAGCCCCCACAATGACCAGGTCAACCATTTTTTTGGCCATCAAAAATCCGGCCATATTATCGGTGATCAGTGTTACCGGTATGTTTTCCTGCAGCAGCTCCAGAGTTGTCAGCCTGGCGCCCTGCAAGAGTGGCCTTGTTTCATCGGCGTAAACGCTAACGTCTTTACCCGCGTTACGGGCTGCCCTGATTACTCCCAGCGCGGTGCCATAGCCGGCGGTGGCCAGAGCGCCCGCATTACAATGAGTGAGGACGCTGCCCTTTTGCGGGATAAACCCCTGCCCGTATTCACCAATCTTGCGATTGCCCGAGGCATCTTCGCGAAAGATGGCATGAGCCTCCTCCAGGAGCAGGTCCCTTAACACAGCAGGGTCACCGGTACCAGCATCACTGGCCCTCTGCAAAAGCCGGGTTAAGGCCCAGCTTAAATTAACCGCCGTCGGGCGGGTGGCTGCAAGTTCGCGGGCCGCTGCTTCCACCTGCGCCAGATACTCTTCTTCTGCATTGGCCCGGCATTTGCCGGCCGCCAGAACCAGCCCGTACGCAGCGGCGGCGCCAATGGCAGGCGCGCCCCGCACGGCCAGGCATTTAATGGCCGCCGCCACCTGGCGGTAATCAGAACATTTTATATACGATATCTCGGCGGGCAGCCTGGTCTGGTCCAGAAGTTCCAGACATTCTTCACCCGGCAGCCAGCGAATAGTTTCCAACATACATTTTCTACTCCAATAATATTTTCACATATTCTTTTAAATTTAAGACGCGCTGTGGCAAGAGCAAGCACGATCGTCTTTAATCTGTTCAATCGCCTGCATTAAAAGTTTCCTTATGTTTTCGCCATTATGGATCATGGTATCTACGACCTCCTGATGCGAGAGCCTGACAGGAGATATGCCGGCGGCAAAATTGGTAACCATAGCTATTGCAGCATAGCACATTTCCATTTCTCTGGCCAGGGGCGCCTCGGGCACGCCGGTCATGCCGGCCAGGTCGCCGCCCAGCATACGATACATCTTTATTTCTGCCGCAGTTTCAAAGCGCGGCCCCTCTGTGCACACATAGACGCCACCATTGTGATAGGTCAACCCCTGGCTTTGAGCGGCCTGCGACAAAATCTCCCTTAGTCCAGGGCAGTATGGCTCGGTCATATCAGTGTGGACCACACCGGCGTTGCCCCCGTCAAAAAACGTTTGCTGCCGGAATTTTGTAAAGTCTAGAAACTGGTCAACAAAAACCAGGTGACCGGGTTGCATAAGCGGGTTCATTGACCCCACTGCCGCCGTGGCTAAAATATTTTTTACCCCAAGTTTTTTCAGCGCGTCAATGTTGGCGCGATAGTTTACCATGTTGGGTGGAATGGAGTGCCCTTCCCCGTGGCGGTTCATAAAAGCCACAAGCCTGCCCTGGTGTTTGCCGATTTTCAGCTCAACTTCGCCGTATGGAGTAGCAACCTTCTCATTCCTGATATCAGACAAAATATTCGGATCATATACACCGGTGCCTCCAATCACAGCTATCTTAATTTCCACATTATTGGCCTCCTGTCATGCGGCATAATGTCTTTCCAGATAAAACCTGGTATTTAAAAGCTAGGATTCTATCTTTCTTTTTTCAATCCTCTTACAATTTATAAACAGGCAGTACTTTAGTCCATTAGTCTTTCCTCTTCAATCCTTTTAACCTTAAAGGTAACATCGTAATGACCTTGTGGGCAGGTAAACAGGTGCACACAGAATAATTCACTGGAACACCTGTATCCGTCTGCATAGATATCCTGGGGCAGATAAGCGCTGTAATTATCGTAATAGTCCTGGAGCAGGCCGGCGTCAATCAGGTGTCTGCCGCATTCAGGGCATCTCTTTTCCAATGAAGTCAAACCGTTACATAACATGCAAAGCAAACAAGACACCGCCTTTGGCAATTCCTTAAAATTATATTTTCTCTTAAATTGGTCTGTATAATAGGCTTTCCACTTTTTCTTAGATTGATGTTACCGGCAGGGTGAAAAATATGGGTTTAAGGAAAACATCCTGCTGACAGGCAAGGCGGACGGGTTCGAAGACAGCCGATTGGGGTTGGGTTTGAGCAGGGGTATTACCAGTGGTATTATGGAGGAAAGGGCCATTGCGCAGGACTTGACTGTAAAAGGAAGGCAAGGCCCTGATCTGGAATATTAGCGGCTGTACCTGTTTATTAATCCGTAAAAAGAGCTTCTACAAAATCAACCGGTGAAAAAGGCCTGAGGTCTTCTATCTCCTCTCCGATGCCGATTAACTTCACAGGTATATCCAGGGTTTGCTTAATTGCAATAACAATGCCCCCTTTGGCGCTCCCGTCCAGCTTGGTTAAAGCTATGCCGGTAACACCTACTGCCTCTCCAAAAAGCTTGGCCTGATTAACAGCGTTCTGCCCTGTAGTCGCGTCCAGGACCAACAGCACCTCATGAGGCGCGCCTGCTATTTCACGGTTTAAGACACGGTTGATTTTTTTCAATTCTTCCATAAGGTTAGTTTTAGTATGGAGCCTTCCCGCGGTATCTATAATCAGGATATCCGCTTGGCGGGCTTTTGCCGCCTGCACGGAGTCGAAGGCAACCGCGGCCGGGTCCGCCCCCTCCTGGTGTTTGATTAAATCCACCCCGACACGTTCAGACCATACTTCCAGTTGGTCAATAGCCGCGGCGCGAAAAGTGTCGGCTGCGCCGATTAGGACCTTCTTGCCGTCTGCTGCGAACTGGTACGCCAGCTTGCCGATAGTGGTAGTTTTGCCGACTCCGTTAACACCGACAACCATTATTATCGTGGGCTTCTCATTGCTGGTATTCAAGAGAGCTGTTTCATTGCCGAGCATATCCATGATATGCTCCTTGAGGATCTCCTTCAGTTCCCCGGCGTCGTCCAGGCGCCTCTCTTTAACAGTACGCCGCGTCCTTTCCACCAACTCCATAGCAGTATTAACGCCCATGTCCGCTTGTACCAGTATTTCTTCCAGTTCCTCATACAGGTCTTCATCAATGGCTCGGCCGCGGTGGATCAGCACATCAATCTTTTCTACTAAACCCTGGCGTGTCTTGGTCAGGCTTTCCTTTAAACGACCGAAAAGACCCGGCTTGTCCTGGGTAGTCTCCGGCACAGGCGCTGCCGCGCCTGCTACCTGCTGTGCTTCGCTGTTTTTTCTGCCTTTTATGCGGCTGAATAAACCCATTTTTATTTAGATCCTCCAATTTTGTTTAATAGAGCAAATTTTGCCGCCTGCTGTTCCGCGTCTTTCTTGGAACGTCCGGTCCCCATTCCGGCCAACTCACCTTTATACAACACGCCGGCGGTAAAAGTTTTATTATGATCAGGCCCTTCTTCCCTGAAAATTTTATATTGAACCTGTTCGCTGCCGCGCTGCTGGACAGTCTCCTGAAGTTCCGTTTTGTAATCCCTGTCCAGGCGTCCCGCCAGGACATCTTTTATTAAAGGAGCCAGGAACCGCAGGGCCAGATCACTGGCGACCACAAGTCCCTGGTCCAGATAAACGGCGCCCAGCAGCGCCTCAAAAGCGTCGGCCAGAATAGAAGGGCGCTCCCTGCCTCCGGAACGCTCCTCGCCTTTCCCCATACGCAGGCAGTAACCCAGTCCCAGTTCTCTGGCCACTCTGGCCAGGGAAGGTTCGCATACCAAGGCTGCGCGCATTTTGGTCAGATCCCCCTCGTCGCAGTTGGGGTCACTGCGAAACAGAAAATCGCTGACTGCCAGGTCCAGGACTGCGTCACCCAGAAATTCCAGCCTTTGATTATTATCAAACCCATTTTGCCGGCCTTCATAAGTACACGAACTATGTGTAAGCGCCTGATAAAGCAGATCCCGATCATGCCAGTCTACTGCCAGCCTTTTTATCAGGCTTGCCAGGCCAGCCTTCTTCTTAAACACCCGTTCATCACCCGGTTCATGATTTGTAAAATGCCAGAAACAAATCACAGTATTACAGCATTAGGCCTGATATTTTTTAAACACCAGCGTGGCGTTATGACCGCCAAAACCAAAGGAATTAGTAAGCGCCACATCCACTCCGGCCTTCCTGGCGGTATTGGGGACATAATCCAGATCGCAGTCCGGATCCGGCTGCTCACAATTAATAGTAGGAGGAATAACTCCTTCAGTTATGGCCAAAATGCAGACCATCGCTTCCAGCCCGCCGGAGGCGCCCAGCAGGTGGCCGGTCATCGACTTGGTTGAACTGATGGCAACTTTCGCGGCATGATCTCCAAAAACTTTTTTAATGGCCAGGGTTTCCGCCTTATCCCCAATCGGCGTCGCGGTTGCATGAGCGTTGATATAATCCACTTCAGACGGTCCAATACCCGCGTCCGCCAGAGCTTCCCTCATCGAGTTGGCCGCGCCGTGCCCTGCCGGGTCGGGAGCTGTAATGTGAAAAGCGTCACAGGTACTGCCATAGCCGGTTATTTCCGCGTATATTCTGGCGTCTCTTTTCAGGGCATGTTCCAGGGTCTCCAGAATCAGTATGGCTGCCCCTTCACCAATCACAAAACCGTCCCGCCCCAGGTCAAATGGCCTGCTGGCCTTTTCCGGTTCCTCGTTCCTGCTTGACATAGCCTTCATTTGAATGAAACCAGCCATTGCCAGCGGCGTTATAGCAGCCTCAGCGCCCCCGGTAATCATTACATCTGCGCGGCCATACTGCAGCATCTTAAAAGCTTCTCCGATAGCATTGCTGCTTGAGGCACAGGCGGAAACACTGGTTGTGTTCGGCCCTCTCAGACAGTACCTGATCGCTACCTGTCCCGCGCCCATGTTGGCAATCATCATCGGCACAAATACCGGGCTGACCCGCCCGGGGCCCTTTTCAGCAAGGACCCTGGCTTGTTCTTCCAGTGTTCCAATACCTCCGACCCCTGAGCCCAGGATAACTCCAATCCGGTCTCTGTCTTCATCAGCAAAATTTAATGAGGCGTCTTCTACAGCCATTCCGGTGGCGGCTACCGCAAATTGGGTAAACCGGTCCATACGCCTTGCTTCTTTTCTGTCAACATAAAGCGTTGGCTCGAAATCCTTCACTTCACCTGCTATTTTAGTGCTAAAATCAGACGGATCAAACCTTGTTACCCGTCCGATCCCGGAAACACCGGCGGTCAGATTACTCCAAAACCTTTCCAGACCTGTACCTACCGGAGATATTATGCCCAGGCCGGTGATAACAACCCGTTTGAGCAAAAAATTACCCCCTCTTCAAAAAAAGTCCCAGGGCTTGCCTCCGGGACTCATATATAACAAAAATTTTATTTATGCTCCTGGATATATTTAACCGCTTCACCAACTGTACGAATTTTTTCAGCGTCCTCGTCTGGAATCTCCAGTTCAAATTCCTCTTCCAGAGCCATAACCAGCTCAACAATATCCAGGGAGTCGGCCCCCAGGTCATCTACAAAAGAAGAATCTATCTTTACATCTTGTTCGTCAACACCCAATTGTTCAATTATAATTGCTTTAACCTTATCTGTTATCGCCATATTGATCAATTCACCTCCTTTCAGCTATTAAACTAATATCATTTCAGGCACAGGACATACCACCGTCGACCGCAATAGTTTGGCCACTGATATAACGCGCCCCATCCGAGGCCAGAAAAGCCACTAATTCAGCTACTTCACCAGGGGCGCCGAACTTTTTCAGGGGAATCTGGGAAAGCATCTTTTCTTTAAGCTCTTCAGGCAGTCCCAGAGTCATTTCAGTGGTGATAAAACCAGGCGCCACGGCATTAACAGTTATATTGCGGGAGCCCAGTTCTTTGGCCAGAGCTCTGGTTAATCCTATTAAACCGGCTTTCGCGGCGCAATAATTGGCCTGGCTGGTATTACCGGTCAAGGCTACCACGGAGCTGATGTTGATGATCCGGCCGGAACGGTTCTTGGCCATCACCCTGGCCGCAGCCTTGGTACAGTTAAAGGCCCCTTTCAAGTTTACGCCAAGGACCTGGTCCCAGTCTTCGTCTTTCATTCTTAGAATAAAATTATCCCTGGTGATGCCGGCGTTATTCACAAGGATATCTACACTGCCGAATTCATCAACAGCAGCCTTCACCAGGGCGGCGGCCTCAGCTGGGTCAGCTACATCGGCCTTAAAAATCAAGACCCTGCCGCCGTTATCTCTGACCTGCTGTGCCGTCTCTTCCGCCGCAACCGCATTGGAGGCGTAATTAACTACTACAGCCGCTCCCCTTTTAGCCAGGGCCAGGGTGATAGCGCGGCCGATACCTCTGGAAGCTCCGGTAATAATTGCAATTCTCCCGTCCAGGATCATTTTAGCTAACCTCCCTGGTTAAAGCAAGAATTTTTTCCAAAGATGCTCTATCCTCAACATTTAATATAGTCACATCGCGGCTGATTTTTTTAATTAGCCCGCTGAGCACCTTTCCCGGGCCCACTTCTATAAATGTGTCCACTCCGAGAGATATCATTTTCAAGACGCACTCTTCCCAGCGGACAGGACTATATACCTGCTTTATTAAAGAATCTTTTACCTCTTGGCCGGTACAGACCAGATCCGCGCTGACATTGGCCACCACGGGAATCTGCGGATCAGCGACTGTAACTTGTTCTAAATCAGCGGCCAATCTTTTTCCCGCGGGTATCATCAGGCTGGAATGGAAAGGCGCGCTGACTGGAAGCGGCGCAACACGCCTGGCCCCGGCCGCCTTAAGCAGCGGCCCGGCAGCTTCCAGGCCGGCAGTATCACCAGCTATTACCACCTGGCCCGGGCAGTTCAGGTTAACTGCTTCGACCACGCCCGCTGCCGAGGCTTGCAAACAGGCCTCCGCCACCAGCTCAGTGCTCAATCCCAGAATGGCGGCCATACCGCCGGCGCCGACAGGTACGGCTTCCTGCATGTACTGGCCCCGCTTGCGCACCAGCCGGACAGCATCCTCAAATACAAGTGAACCGGCAGCCACCAGAGCTGTATATTCACCCAGGCTGTGGCCGGCCACCGCGCCAGGAACCAGCCCGCCTATATTACTTAATACTGCCAGACAGGCGGCGCTGGTTGTCAACACGGCCGGCTGGGTATTGGCGGTTAAGTTCAACTCTTCCTGCGGACCTTCAAAGCATAACCGGGACAGAGAGAAGCCCAGCGCTTCGTCCGCTTTCTGATATATAGCGGCAGCCTCCGGATACTCCTGGTAAAATTCTTTTCCCATACCGGCGTACTGCGAAGCCTGGCCGGGAAAAACATAGGCAATTTTCATTTACTTACACCACCTGATTATTCAAGCGACCGATAACACTTTCGGCGCCGTTAATAATATCCAAAATAATTTCACGGGCGGGCTGCACTTTTTTAACCATAGCGCTGACCTGACCGGCCATAACCGTACCATTTTCAATGTCGCCTTCCACCATAGCCAGCCTGAGGCTCCCCACCCCGAGGTTCTCAATCTCAGCTATGGGGGCGTGATTTTTCTCCATCTCTTCATATTTCCTGGTCAGTTTGTTGCGCAGGGCGCGCACGGGGTGACCGGTAGAAGCGCCGGAAACCGCAGTATCACGATCTTTAGCCTTGATTACAAAATTTTTAACTCTCCGGGGTATAGTGCATTCTGCCGCACACATAAAACGCGTACCCATCTGGACTCCTACAGCCCCCAGGGCCAGTGCGGCAACCAGGCCCCTGCCGTCATAAATACCGCCGGCGGCGATAACCGGTAAATCAACTGCATCTACTACCTGGGGTATCAGAGCCATAGATGTCAGATCGCCAATATGACCGCCTGATTCCATACCCTCTGCGATAAAAGCGTCTACACCCGAGCGGGTCAATCTTTTCGCCAGGGCTACCGATGAAACTACCGGAATAACTCTGGTTCCCAACTCCTTGAGCGCGGGTACATATTTACCGGGATTACCAGCTCCCGTGGTAACTACTGCCACCGGTTCTTCCAGCAAGATTCCCATAATTTCCTCCACATAAGGAGAAAGCAGCATGACGTTTACGCCAAAGGGCTTTTTGGTCAGCGACCTGGTTTTATGCAATTGTTCTCTAAGCCAGTCCGGCGGGGCAGCGCCTGAACCGAGCACACCCAGGCCGCCGGCCTCGGAAACAGCTGCGGCCAGTTCGGCGGTGGCTACCCAGGCCATTCCACCCTGAATAATCGGGTATTCAATACCCAGCAAGTCACATAACGTGGTGCGGATCATCTCCACCCCCTTACTAAATTACATTACACGCAGCAAGTTTTTCTTCTACCATTTTAATACGGCCGCGGCCCAGGTTAAGCCGGCGCCAAAGCCCACCATTAAAAGGTGGTCTCCTTTTTTTATCCTGCCTGCGCGCACAGCTTCCGTGAGGGCAATCGGTATTGAAGCTGTTGATGTATTGCCGTAGCGGTCCACATTGATCAGCACCTTTTCAGCAGGCAGCCTCAACCTTTTGGCAGCCGCTTCAATGATCCTGACATTGGCCTGGTGAGGTATGAAGTAATCCACCTCAGACAATTTAATACCGGCCGCGCCAAGCACCTCTGCGGACGCCCGCACCGTAGCCCGGACAGCAAACTTGAAGATATCCCGCCCTTTCATGTGGATGTAATGCAGGTTATTGTCGACAGTTTCATGGGAAGCCGGCAGTCTGGAACCCCCGGCAGGCAAATTCAGAAACTTGCCGCCAGAACCGTCAGCATACAGCTTATGGGACAGAATCCCGCTGCCGGGGGCAGCCGGCCTTATAACAGCCGCCCCGGCGCCGTCGCCGAAGAGCACACAAGTCCTGCGGTCCTTCCAGTTGAGTATCTTCGATAAATTTTCTGCCCCAATTACCAGGACATTCCGGCATGATCCAGCGGAAACAAACTGGCTTCCCACAATTAAAGCGTACATAAACCCGGAACAGCCGGCCGCCAGGTCAAAGGCGCCGGCCTTTTTGGCCCCGATCCGGTCCTGCACCAGGCAGGCAGTGGCGGGGAAAATCGTATCGGGCGTATTGGTAGCGACTATCACCAGGTCAATTTCTTCAGCGCTGATTCCCGCGCCGGCAATAGCCTCATTGGCGGCAATTACAGCAAAGTCCGACGAGGCCATTTCCGGAGGCGCGATCCGCCTTTCCCTTATACCTGAACGGGAAATGATCCACTCGCTGCTTGTATCTACTATTATTTCAAGGTCCTCGTTAGTAACAACATGATCCGGCACATAGGCGCCCACACCGGCAATACCGGCATTAATCAGCTCTCTAGGCAATAATGCCACCAACCCCCCTGGATTCCATGTTTACCATGCTTTGCCTGATTGATTCCACAAGATAATTATCTACTGAATCCCTGGCCAATCTTATAGCGTTTTTTATAGCTTTGGCTGTGGAACTGCCATGACAGATGACGGACACACCGTTTACGCCAAGGAATGGAGCGCCGCCGTATTCGCTGTAATCAATACGTTTTTTCAGTTCTTTCAGCGCTGGCATCGCCATAATCATGCCTGATTTTTCCAGATGGTTACTGTTTATTCCCTCATCCACCATTTTTAACAACATTGAGGCCAGGCCTTCTCCTGCTTTCAGAACAATATTGCCGGTAAAACCGTCACAAACAATCACGTCGGCGCTGCCGCTGAAAATGTCTCTGCCTTCTATGTTGCCGATAAAGTTAATCCCGGCGGCCTGCAACAGGGGAAAAGCCGCCAGGGTGGCTTCGTTTCCCTTGGTGTTCTCCTCGCCGTTGCTTAAAAGCCCTACCCGGGGATTGTCAATACCCATAATTTTTTGGGCATAATGGTATCCCATAATGCCAAAACGAAGCAGGTGCGCCGGTTTGCAGTCCACGTTCGCGCCTACATCAAGCATTAGAGAGCGGCCTTTGGCGTTGGGCAGGACACCGGCTATCGCCGGGCGGTCAATGCCTTTGATCCTTCCCAGGTACAGCAGGGCGGAGGTCATAGCCGCGCCGGTGTTCCCCGCGGATACCACAGCGCCGGCTTCGCCGTCTCTGACCAATTGAGTAGCCCTGACAATAGATGAATTCTTTTTTCGCCTGACGGCGACAGCGGGGTGTTCCCCCATCTCTATCGCTTCGGGAGTGTGGACCACGCTAATCAGGCCGCCGGCGTCAGAATTGCCCAGCTCGGCCCGCACCTGTTTTTCATCCCCTACCAGGATTACTGACAGGTTGTACTCCGTCGCGGCCAGAAGGGCGCCCTGCACTATTTCCCGCGGCGCGGCATCCCCGCCCATAGCGTCTACTGCTATTCTCACTGAGGTATTGCCTCCTCCGTTACTGCGAATATTAAAAACCTGCCCACAAACACCACCTCGTCCTTGACGTAAGAGGTTACTTTTACCATATATTTATTACCCTTTTTTAATTTTATAAGCGCTCTGGCCAATACCTTTTCCCCGCAGGAAACCGGGCGTTTAAAAGTAACCCTGGCAATCCCGGTTAAAGCTATCTCAGCGTCAATAGCCGCCACAGCAAGGGAGTTAGCCTGGGCAAAAAGATGATGCCCTCTGATATAACTGGTTTTGCTCAGAGCCATTTCAGGCGTTACAGTCAGGATGGATATGCCGGAAGAGCCTACTTCCAGATCGACCATTTCCCCCACCAGTTCTCCGCTGGATAGTGTCCTGGGCGACAGACCGGGGTTTTTAGCCACAGTCAACACTCTTTCCTTGAACTCAGGTATTTTTAGCTCAAACCTGTCCAGCCTGATGGTCTGGATGCTTACTCTCAGAATTTGTGACAAGTCCTCGTCTGTCAGGAAGGGATCGCTTTCCAGAAACCTGACCAGTCGCCTCTGTCTTTCCGCTTTATTCACAACAATACGCCGCACCTTCACAAAAAATAATAGCAGGTAATATAATTAGTACCAGGTACCAAAAACAGTATAATGTACATTTTCTTAGATTGCAAGCAATTGGAAAAAAAATAAGCGCCGCATTAAAAAACGGGCTTATCTATTCTTAAGTTTTTGACTTATTTTGTCGCTACAACTTCCCGGCCTTTGTAATAACCGCATTCAGGGCACAGATGGTGAGGAACGATCAGGACATGGCACTGCGGGCATTCAACCAGCCCGGGCGCTTCGATTTTCATGTTTGCGGCCCGCCGCTGCCTTCCTCTTTGCTTAGAAGCCTTCCTTTTTTGTACTCCCAATATTTACACCTCCTTCAAATTAGAAGTAGGATTTCCCCATCCTATTCTGAGTTTGTTCATTTATCGTCTTTTTTCAATAATTCTTTTAAGACGCTGAGTCGCGGATCAATTTCCTCTCCGGCACAACCGCAGCTGTTTTCATTTAGATTGGAGCCGCAAACGGAGCACAGGCCCTGACAACCTTCAGTACACAAGGCCTTCATCGGCAGCGCCAGAAAAATACTGTTGATTACAGCAGGAGTGATATCAATATAATCCCCCGTAAAAGCCTGTAATTCTTCATTGTTTTCCTCTTCCTGGGGCAGGGCATATTTCTCATCGATAGGGACCTTGTAATCGTAAATAAAATGCTGCAGGCAACGGCTGCAGGACAGTTCCAGTTTTCCGCCGGCCATGCCTTCCACTGTCAGTATCTTACCTGTGTTAGAAACCACCAAGTCAGCCCTTAGCGGCCCGGCAAAAATGATTTCCTCGCCGGAAAACGCCTGCGGCGGCAAATCCACCGCCAGCTCGTAACGGGCGGATTCACCCGGGCTTCTTTTCAGCCGTGCCACGTCCAGCTGCATCAAAAGATCACCCCAATTTCAACACCAAGAATTATATTAAGAAGAGCTGGTTTTGTCAAGAAATTTCCTTTTCCATTCATCCCGGCGGCAATCCGGCAATATACTTTTTCTAAGCAAAATTGGAAAGGCGGAAATATTTTGGCCAAGCTTATAATGCTTTTTTTTATTATCGCCGTGCTGGCAATAAATATTGTTTTCAAAGACAAGAGCAGGCGCGCGGATGCCGTCCGCCTCTTCTGGGCAGCGTCCGCGCTGGTTTTTGTGATCAGCATGGTATCTTACCCGCGTATCGTGTTCGACGGAGCGACGCTGGGCTTGAAAACCTGGTGGAATATAGTTTTCCCATCGCTGCTGCCCTTCTTTATTGCCTCTGAACTATTGATGAGCTTTGGCTTCGTCCACTTTATGGGGGAACTGCTGGATCCTGTCATGCGTCCGCTCTTTAATGTGCCTGGATCCGGCTCGTTTGTAATGGCGGTGGGCTTTACATCAGGCTACCCGATCGGCTCAATGGTTACGGCCAGGCTGCGCGCGGAAGGTTTATGCAGCAGAGTGGAAGCGGAACGGCTGATGTCCTTCACGAATAATTCCAGCCCCCTGTTCATGCTGGCGGCAGTAGCCGTTGGTATGTTTAACAACCCGGGACTGGGCGTGCTGATTGCCGGCGCCCACTATCTTTCAAACATTACCCTGGGCCTCATTCTTCGTTTTTACTCCCGCCACGAAGACGGGGTGCTGCCCCCAAAAACCGCCAGGCAAAAAAACCCGGCAGCACGGGCCTTCCGGCGGATGATGCAGGTACAGAGGATGGAAAAGCGTCCACCCGGCAAAATCATCGGTGACGCTGTTAGCAAATCTGTTGCAAATCTGCTCAATATCGGGGGTTTCATTATTCTTTTCGCTGTAATCATAAAACTGCTCGGCGCCGCCGGGATTATCGACAGCATCGCGGGAATCCTGGGCTTTATTCTCCTGCCCCTTGGTTTTTCACCAGATATTATGCCTGCTCTGGGCAGCGGTCTTTTTGAAATGACCATCGGTTCCAAACTGGCCAGCGAAGCGCCGGTACCGCTAACCCAGCAGGTCGTCGCCGTCGGCATGATTTTGGCGTGGAGCGGCATTTCGGTACATGCCCAGGCAGCGAGCATGATTGCCGATACCGACATGCGGATGCTGCCGTTTGTTCTTTCACGTGTCTGTCATACCTGCCTGGCTGGGATTTACACATACATTGCCTGCAGGTGGGCCGGCAATCTTGATCAAATGGCCGCGCCGGTAATGGCTGCCACCCGTTATTTCAGTAACGACGGTATAATCAGCCTTAATATTAAACTTTTCCTCCTCTTTCTAATTTTGCTTGCTGCGATAATTGTCACAGCACTACTTTTTTATACGGTCTGTTCGTTAAGACTGCTTATTATTAGAAAAAGACGCTGGTAGTTTAAATTATTCAAAGGCAGGTGCGGCTTAAGCCGTACAAAGATGTCCGGATGAATCCGGACCTGATTTAATACCTGCCAGAATTGCCTTGTATTCGAAATATTGAGCCAGTCGATAGAAACTCCAAGTATGCAAATTCTATTCATCACGGCACTTAAGGTAAACGGGAAATGTCCACAATATATTTTGCGCCGGCCTTCAATTTTTAGCTGCCTTTCAAAAACTCCTGGATCTGCCAGGTGAAATGTTTTCCACATACTCATATATTTATCTGTTTATGTTCATCATATTAATAGATTAAGGATAAGCAGGTGAATTAATTTGAGTGATCTGACCGGCCTGTTCAACCCCAAGTCAGTAGCAATAATCGGCGCCTCCAAATCACCCGGCAAGATTGGCAATGTTATTGTAAAGAATATGATCAGCTGTGGTTATAACGGCAAAATCTTGCCTGTCAATCCCAAGGAGTCAGAAATAGAGGGCCTGCAGTGTTATCCTTCCGTGGATAAAATACCGGAACCGGTAGAAATGGCGGTTCTGTCAGTACCGGCGGTAAAATCGCTGGAGATTGCCGAAGTATGCGGCAAACAAGGTTTAAAGTATCTTGTGGTGATTACCGCCGGTTTTAAGGAAACCGGTAAAGAGGGACTTGAGCTGGAGCGAAAGCTGTTGGAAATTTGCCGCAAATATAATATGCGCATGCTCGGGCCCAACTGTGTGGGCGTTATGGATACCCATGCCCCGATCAACGCCTCGTTTGCCGCGGGATTTCCCCTGCAGGGAGAAATTGCTTTTATCTCCCAGAGCGGCGCTATGGTACTGTCCATTCTGGACTGGAGCTATAAGGTGGGGCTGGGTTTCAGCAAGTTTATCAGCCTTGGCAACAAAGCCGATCTTACCGAAGCAGATTTTATTGAAGACGCCTCCGAAGACCCCCATACAAAGGTTATACTTTGTTATATTGAAGATGTGGAAAACGGACCTCATTTCCTGGATGTGGCCAGGCGGGTCAGCAGGAAAAAGCCGGTTATTATATTAAAATCCGGAACCAGCCAGGCGGGGGCGCAGGCTGCCTCTTCCCATACCGGCGCCCTTGCCGGCAGTGACCTGGCCTATGAAACGGCCTTCCAACAAAGCGGCGTGATCCGGGCCAGGAACATGCCCGAGCTTTTCGACCTGGCTGTCGCCTTCGCCAACCAGCCCATACCACGGGGAGACAGAGTTGCAGTGATAACCAACTCCGGTGGACCCGGTATTGTGGCAACCGATAATATCGAAGAAAAAAAATTAAAAATGGCCAGATTCACCAAGGAAACGATAGAATCCCTGCGTAACTACCTGCCGACCGAGTCAAATATCTATAACCCCGTCGATGTACTGGGAGACGCCAAAGCCGACCGTTTTCACTACGCCCTGCAAACAGTGCTGGCTGATCCTGGCGTAGACAGCGCGGTCGTGCTGGTCTGCCCGGCAGCGGTCACTGAACCGGCGGAGACGGCCAGGGCTATGGCTGAATTAAGAAAAGAGTTCCCGGACAAGCCCCTTTTTGCGGCCATGATGGGCGGCGCCAG